>NZ_CEYLVT010000022.1:0-48847 GCF_982860115.1 Moorena sp. | reverse complement strand
AAGGTTAAAGGTTAAAGGTTAAAGGTTAAAGGTTAAAGGTTAAAGGTTAAAGGTTAAAGGTTGTTCTTTCCCAGGCTTCCCGTTTAGGGTAGGTTGAAGGGTGTTCGCTTAGGGTGGCCGAAAGGCCAAGATTAAGACTTTGCATCAGCTTTCTATCAAAGCGATTTTGTCACCCGACAACCTTCAACCTAAATTAACTGGCAACCTTTAACGTCTTATATTACACTGTAGCCAATAATTTGACTTTGCTTTCTAAAGATGAAATTAAGGAATCAAAGGGCTTAACAAATTTAACGATCCCTTCATCAAGCAATTCATCCATAACTTGGCTGAGATTGATATTTACATCAGGATCGTTTAGAGAGTTGATGGTTTGGTAAGCTTCTTCAACACCTGTCTCAATACGACTATCTGGGGAACAGTGATCGGCACAAGCTTCGATGGTATTGGGAGGCAGGGTGTTGACAGTATTCGGCCCAATGAGTTCATCGACGTACATCACATCGCTGTAGGCAGGGTTTTTGGTGCTGGTGCTTGCCCACAATAATCGCTGTACCTGTGCACCTTTTGCTGATAGAGCTTTCCAGCGATCGCTTTGGATAATTTCTTTGTACTTCTGGTAGGCAATTTTAGCGTTAGCGATCGCAACTTTGCCTTCAATTCCCTTTAGCTTCGCTGTCAAATTGGGGTCATCGACACCTGCACTTTTTTCTTCCAACTTTGCATCCACTTTGCTATCAATGCGGCTGAGGAAGAAACTAGCTACAGAAGCAATGTTACTAATATCTTTCCCTTCTGCCGCTCGTTTTTCTAAACCTCGAATATAAGCCCAGAATGTTTCAACGTAGCTTTCTACAGAGAAGAGCAAGGTAACATTAACGTTGATTCCTTCACTGATAGCTTGCTCTACTGCGGGTAAGCCTTCTGGGGTACCAGGAATCTTAATCATCACGTTTTCCCTACCAATAGCTTCGTAATAGCGTCGGGCTTCGGAAATCGTGCTTTGAGTATCTTTGGCGATAGTGGGTGGGACTTCAATGCTGACGTAACCATCTAACCCATTGGTTTCGTCGTATACAGGTTTGAAGATATCACAAGCATTAGAAATGTCTTCAAATACCAGGGTTTCGTAAATTTCCATCACCGACTTCTCGGCACGAATACCGGCTTCGATATCAGTATCGTAGATGGCATTGCCTGCGATCGCTTTTTCAAAAATTGCTGGGTTTGAAGTGATCCCACAAATTCCCCGGGTTTGAATCAGTTCTTTTAGTTCTCCAGACTCAATCAGCGTGCGGCTCAGATTATCCATCCAGATACTCTGACCATAATTTTTTTCAATCTGAAAAATCGGATTATCTGCTGTTGTTGTCATTGCTTAGCTCCTTACTTGTTATTTGTCAAGGGTTTAAGGTTGTTGGCCTTTCGGGTTCGGTGTAGAGTTAGTTGGTTGGTTGAAGGTTGGTTGGTTGAAGGTTGGTTGGTTGAAGGTTGGTTGAAGGTTGGTTGAAGGTTTACCTTCAACCTTTTAACCCTTATCTACGTGCCCTGCCACTTCCAAATTTTCTTGGGCCTGCCTTGCCTTTTCCTCAATGAAAGACTTGACCAACGCTACATCCTCTTTGCTGCCAATAATTAATGGAGTACGAGCATGGAGGGTTTGTGGCACAGTGTCCAAAATGTCTTCGGTACCTGTACTGGCAGCGCCTCCGGCTTGTTCTATCAAAAAGGCTAGGGGAGAAGATTCGTATAGTAGACGCAATTTCCCTTCTGGTTTCTTAACAGTACCGGGATAAAGAAATACGCCGCCCTGATACAAGATGCGGTGAAAATCTCCCACTAATGCCCCGCCATAGCGAGCGGTATAGCCTTCATGGCGATGGACATAGCGAATATAGTCCCGTATGGATTCTTCCCACTGCCAGAAGTTTCCTTCATTGGTGCTATACACTGGGCCATGTTCTGGCACCTGAATGTTTTCCTTCGACAGGATAAACTCTCCCAAGCTTGGATCGAGGGTGAAGGCATGAACACCCGTGCCGATGGAATACACCAGCATTGTGCTAGGACCATAGAGAACGTAGCCAGCAGCAATTTGCTTACGCCCGTTTTGGAGAAGATCACGGGCTTCCCCGTCTAGATCCTCTCCTTCTTGCTTACGAATCGAAAAAATCGAACCAACATTCAAGTTCGTGTCGATATTAGAGGAACCATCAATGGGGTCATACAGCAGAGTGTAACGTCCAATTGGGCAATTCTCCGGGATATAGTATGGTTTTTCCATTTCCTCGGAGGCCAAGCGACAGACGAGACCACTTTGCTTAAATACCGAGATGAAGACATCATTGGCATAGAGATCCATCCTTTTGACAGATTCACCCTGCACATTGACTTCACCCGTGAATCCTAACACCCCTTCCATCAAACCAGCTCGGCTCATGCGTTGAGCAATTAGCTTGGCAGCTAGGGCTATGCGATTCATGAGGGCACTTAGGTCTTGTGCCTCCATCGAAAAACTTTGGAGTTGCTCGAAAACGTGACGGGATAACGTTTTACAATCCCGATCCAGGGCTCTTTCTTGAGTTCTAGGTTCAGCTCCCTCTGCCATAATTTTTGTCCTCCCTAGGTCTTAGGGCGCTTGGTTTGTCAGAGATTTTGGTGTTCGCGTAGCGTGGCCTATTGGCCATCGCAAGAGTACCGATTGGCCCAGTGCCTAGTCCTCTTCACTTTCTATCTTAGGGAGGCATTTTTAATGATCCTTAATAACTTTAGAAGAAATACAGAAATCAAATCTTCACACCATTTTTCTTGTCTAAGAGCCTATACCTGAGGTCAAATTGATCTGAACATAGGCATTGCAACCTTAAACGGAGATTATGGGAGAAACTAAACGCATTGGCATTCTCACCAGTGGTGGAGATTGTGCTGGTCTCAATGCGGTGATTCGAGCTGTGACTCACCGAGCTGTCGGTACTTACAACTGGGAGGTGCTTGGCATCTGTCGGGCTACTCAGGGGTTGATGCAAAATCCGCCTCAAGCGATTAACCTAACTTTGGACAAGGTTGATCGCATCTTGACTATGGGTGGTACAATCCTTGGCACTACTAACAAAGGCGACCCCTTTGCATTTCCCATGCCAGATGGCACACTATGCGATCGCAGCGCTGATATTGCTGATGGTTATCACCAACTGGGTCTAGACGGTCTAATTGGTATTGGGGGCGATGGTAGTTTGGCTATTTTGCGCAAACTTGCCCAACAAGGGGGGATGAAATTGGTAGGTATACCCAAGACTATCGATAATGACGTTGCCATTACCGAGCGCTCCATTGGGTTTGACACTGCCGTTAACATTGCCACCGAAGCTCTAGATCGCTTACATTTCACAGCGGCTAGCCACGACCGGGTGATGATTTTAGAAGTGATGGGGCGTGATGCTGGTCACATTGCTATCAGTGCTGGCATTGCAGGGGGGGCTGACGTTATTCTGATTCCAGAAATTCCTTATACCCTTGAGAATGTCTGCCAAAAAATCAAGCAGCTTCAGGACCAAGGGCGAAACTTTTGTTTAATCGTAGTGTCGGAGGCGGTTCGCACTGCAAGCGGTGAGGTGCTTCAGAGTAATGTTGGGTTTGGTGAATGTCGCTTAGGTGGTATTGGTCAATATCTAGCCCAAGAGATTTGTAATGCCATTGGAGCGGAAACGCGAGTGACAGTTCTTGGACACACCCAGCGGGGTGCCACTCCTTCACCCCTTGATCGCTTTATTGCCTCAGCCTTCGGTGTGGCAGCAGTTGACTTAATCGCCAATGAACGATATGACCAGATGGTTACATGGCAATATCGCCAGGTTGTAAGTGTACCGATTGAGGAAACGATTAAGCATTATCAAGCTGTGAATCCGAACGGAACTCTGGTAAGAACCGCTAGAGGATTGGGTATTTGTCTAGGAGATTAGACAGTTTTTAGATCATGAACGTTTTAAGTACATGAATCTTGTTGACTGTTGACTGTTAGTGGTCAACGGTCAACGGTCAACGGTCAAATTGAGAACTCTTAAAGAACACTTAATCAGTTATACCAATTAGATGTTCCACAGCTGATTACCAACTACCAGGAATTATTGCGCCGTGGAGCGTTACGATTATTTTCCCGAGGTCTGGCTTTATTGACCCTGATTCTACGTCCCATCCACTCAGCACCATCCAACTGAGATATTGCTGAGTCTTCTTGATCTGATTCTGTCATTTCCACAAAGGCAAACCCGCGCATTTTGCCGGTTTCACGGTCTGTGGGCATAACAACTCGTTTAACGGTGCCGTAGTCTCCAAAAACTGTTTTTAAGTCGTCTTCGGTGGCTTGATAGGACAGGTTTCCGACGTAAATGGTCATGTCGATCGATGAGGCAGAACATAGAACTAAAGTTCAGAGGCACAGAAGAACGGAGTACAACGTATTTTGCTTACTCACGGTCATGTCTGACGAACCAGTGGTAAATTTCGACAGTGGGCAACCACCTCAGGGGGGGGAAGCAAAATCAAAGTTTTACCAAAGGAATCCACTGAACTTGTGAATACCGTTTCATGATAGCTCACTTACGGGATTATCAGTGGTTGTCTAGTTGACAGTATTTAATAATTCATCAAAAAAATGTATTGGGGTGGTGCTTAAGCACCAATTAGACCCCAAACAACTACGCTAAATATAGTTGAATTAGCTCTTAATCAATGGAAATAGACTGCGGACCTTTATTTTTATCATTTTCGCTTCTGTTATGACCATCTGTGTATATCTCAGAGCCATTTTGAGCCTCTAACCAACTCTTGAGAGGATCATCTGAGAGATTCAGCCGGAACACTCCTGAAAAAAATCCGCCCAAAAAAGCGACAGGCTGCTGAGTAAATTCTTCAAAAATTGGTGTCAGTTCATTAAGGAACATGAGTTGATCTCCTGGTGCTGGTTGTGCTGCCAATAGTTGTAGGCTGATGAAATTGGGATTCTAATTGGGATTTTAACGTTTACTCAGCCAACTTGGGGCTTGGTTCCATCCTGAGCTTGAAACTATCCTACATGTGCGCTATTGTCTGGGCTATGTCTGAAAAAAAATGCCTATTGCTCTTTGGCGATCGCCCCTAGCTCGCGCACTCCACCGAAATCGGAGCCTAGCTTATGCTCGTTACTTTCAACTGGCAACGGTTGACCCCAAGGGCTATCCTGCTAACCGCACCGTAGTTTTTCGGGGTTTTTTGGACAACTCCAACCAACTCAAAGTTATTACCGATACCCGTAGCCAGAAAATTCACGATATTAATCATCATCCCTGGGGAGAAGTTTGTTGGTACTTTCCTAACACTCGCGAACAATTTCGTTTAGCAGGCCAGTTGACCCTGATCACTGCTGATTATCCCGACGAAGGACTTAAACAAGTCCGCCAACAGACTTGGCAAAATCTTTCCGATGCAGCTCGTTTACAATTTGCTTGGCCTGACCCTGGTGTTGCTAGAGTAGCAGATCAACAAGCCTTTTCCCCACCGCCACCTGCCCTAGATCAGCCTTTGCCAAATTTTTGCCTACTATTGCTCGAACCAGTCAAGGTTGATCACCTCAGGTTGCAGGGTTTGCCCCAAAACCGATGGCTTTACTACCAAGACAGTTCTGGGGAGTGGTTTCAAAAAGCTGTTAATCCTTAGCTTCGGCGTCACATCAAGTTTTTCTGTGGGGAACGGCAGGGACAACCTTCAACCTTTAACCTGCTAACATTCAACCACTAGATCAAATCCCATAACTATCCAAAAACTGCCGAATTTCTTTATCCTTGATATCACAACATGGGGCATTAGCCCCCTTCTCTGGAGCATCTGGTGTTGAAGAGTGATCAGATATCATTGATGCCATTGAAGATCTTTGCTGAGCTAACTCTTGTAGCTGTTGTTCTAGAGACTCAATCCGGTCTACTAACGCTCGAATTACCTTGGCTTCTGAGTCAGGCAAGCTACCATGTTCAAGGGGATTGACTCGCACACCGGAACGATAGACAATCCGACCTGGAATACCGACCACAGTACAATCGGAAGGAACATCTCGCAAGACCACTGACCCAGCACCAATGCGGACATTATTACCAATTTGGATATTCCCTAGCACCTTAGCACCAGCTCCCACCACCGCATTTTCTCCTAGAGTAGGGTGACGCTTACCACTTTCCTTTCCTGTACCGCCGAGGGTAACACCTTGATAGATTAGACAGTAGTCTCCCACAATGGCGGTTTCTCCAATCACCACACCCATACCGTGGTCGATAAAAACGCCATGACCAATTTTGGCACCCGGATGAATTTCAATACCTGTAACAAATCGGGATAACTGACTCAGCACTCGAGGAATGAATGGAATCCCAATCACATGTAACCAGTGACAACAGCGATGGAACAGCAGAGCCTGTAGACCGGGGTAGCAGAACAAAACCTCCAGCCAGTTCCGAGCAGCTGGGTCACGCTCAAAGATAATACGGAAGTCAGCAATCAGGGCAGATAGCACTAGGGGTCACCATAATTAATGCTTGAACAAATTACTAACTAGTTTACCGTGTCTTGATGCAATAGCGAGTGGAAGAAACCCCCTGATGAAAGTGCCGCATCTGTTGCTGGTTACTCCTGAGCCGTCAGGGTGTAATCCCACCGTTGTCCTCCCTCAAAGGCACCGACCCAGATTTGGTATGTGCCAGCTGGCCAATTTTGTGCTGTTATGCTGGCATCTTTTTTAGAACCTGTATCATCCCCACAAAGGATCTGATTGTTGGGAAACTGAATTAGTAAAGTGGTATCGTTTCCCCCTGTGTTGACCCCTATAGTTAAACTGGAGAAATTTGCCTCCAAAACCATCACGTGATCGGGAGTAGGGTCTCCAAAACCGATACAGGGATCATTGTTGCGATCGCTATTTGCAATCGATGACAACGAGTAAGCACCACCGGTGTGACCACTGACTTGTCCCTGACTTGGGGAAAAACCAGGTGATAAGTTTAAAGAAGCAAAATTCGCTGTCTGGGATAAAACGGGCGTAGAATAGAGGGCTACTATTAAAGCTATGACTCCTCTAACACCTTGTCGCACCATTGCAAAACCCTCCTAAGACTAGTTGTGACTATTTCCTCCCTATTTGAGTACGAGTAAACTATAAAAAATTACAGTACTTACTTAGATTTTCCTATAAACCTCTGTTGTTTGATAGGAATACCTGTGACACTCTGCTATCTGCCACATTGATTATTAATTGATACCTTTGTCGTTAATTTATTCCTTAGCAATTAGCTATCAGCTTAAGCGCTACGCGCACGCTACGCGAACAGCTTAAGCGCTACGGGAAAAGCTGCAGAGACTAAGGGGCTGTTCGGGTGCGTCAAAAGCTCAGTTTTTGTTCATTGAAACTTGTTATACCGGTTGGCAAACCGCGCTAATTACAAGAACAACAATTAGTCAACCTAATTTGAGATAACCATTAACAATTTTCAACCATTAACAAGTTTAACTTTCCACTTAGCGAATCGCCTTAAATTATAAGTACTAAAACGAAGATAGGATGTAAGTATTCAGGGATCAGCCTTGGCCTTGGCCTTTGAGCCACGCTACGCGAATGGCCACGCTGCGCGAACAGCTTATGCGCTATGCGCAAGCTACTTGAGGTGCTTTTGAATAAAACAGGTAAGCATTCGTTTAATCTGAGTTAAGTCTGCTGCGATGGGATTTATAGTCTTTGCCTGATGGGCTTTTCCCAGACTTTCAATTCTCATTAATCTCGAACTATTAAATTCTCCCTAAAGAGGTTTATTTTGGTTCTTCAGTACTTTCTATGCTAAACTAACAGTTATCTACTTAAGATAGTCTCAAAATAACTAAAAATACTTGACAAACAATCCGGATTTATTATTAACTATTAATAGTCGCAAAAAGGGATTAATAGTATGGTTAATAAAAAAGAAATGTAACTGCTCACCGCAGGTGAACAGCCTTATTGAAAATGAAGAGCCAAAGCGAGGGCTGAAATAATGGTCAAGTGAACACCAGGAGGAAAAAGACCAGCTTTGCGCCCACATTCCTGACAATTGGGGGAGCCCATCACCACCAATACGCTCCAAAAAACCTATTGCGTCATATCAAATCCGGTTAAACAATCCCAGTAAAAATCAGGTATAACCCTTGTGGTTAGTAACTCCGTACTATGTGCAACTTCAGCGGATTTGAGAAATGAGCTTGAGAAACACCGGTTAGCGCCTTGCTGTACGCTAACCTCAACCAAAGGGGTAGAACACGAAAGCAATTCTCCTATTCTCGAGTTTTTAAGTAGACTCTAATTTTGAGTAAAACTCGTTTGCCTGGGGGACTTCGACCAGCCAAAGACAATAATTCACACAATTGGGAGATGTTCCAAAAGAACCGCTTCGCGAACGCGTTATTTCCTTGCAATCGCATCGTCTCCAAAAAGCTGAACATTTGGGCTACTAACTGCGCACCCCAATCGCTTCAAGCCCCACCACTAACTTTTCGATGAACAACAATAGGGCGGGCGTAAAGCTCTTTCAGCATCATTGTTGTCAGGTTTGACTTCTGGATGAGACAAAAAAGTAAACCACTCATCCCAATGACGTTCAAGTCGCCTCATCAACCTGATCGTATCTGATGGCGGCTTTTGGGTAACTGTCTGGTGACAAAACCTCTTTTAATTTTGTTTCTATGACACTTCTGTACCCTGCTAACTCTTCTCGACTCAATAATCCGCTGTTGATAGTCCCGATGAACCGTTCTTGATTGCCACAAAACGGCTTCGACCATAGTTGCTTTCCTCACGATTGCCCTTAAATCTACTAGTCTGTTAGGCTTTTAAGTCCCTAAGCAGATGTGCTAAACACTTCTGCGAAGGATGCTGCACCTTGTGGAGAGTAAGCACTAAAACAATCACTGCTGAGTATTCCCTCAAAATCTGAGCCCAGCAATTTTTCTAGTTCGGCAGAACTGCGGGTCGGGGCTAACATCAAGGCGCAAACTTGGTCACTGGTAGCGACCCATAACCAATACTTGATGCCATCTATACAATAAGTTGTTTCATCTTATCACCTAACTCCCGGCTGTTTAATGTAAGGAGCGCCACTGTTGATAAGAAGGTTACTTGCTCTGTTGGAACCAACGCTGCATTTTTGCCAGACTCCCCTGAGAAATGGGAACCCCCAAGACATATAAAGGCAAAATACTCCTGTTTCCGCCATGTCAGGTTTCCGCCATAACCCAACCAGCCCACGATACTACAAAGTCTTCCCCCATAGCTGAATCCTTCTTTAACTCCCGGTGGCATCAAACTGTAACCAGACCACCTACAATTTGGGCATTTATACAAGGGGCGGCGATATTCCCTGATTTCTACTGGTTGCTCAACGACTTCAGCTACCTGCTGGACTTTCTCGCTTTGCTCCTTCGAGTGACTCTAAAGAACTTCCACAGACCAGACAGTTTTCCAGCTCCAAAGTGATTACTCGATCGGGAGTACCAAATCCATTGCGGGTTTTCCCGGGATGATTGTACTATGGACCACGTTTTTTTCCTTTTTTCCGTTTCTTTTTGTCGCTGGGCTTTTTCAGTTGATCCGATGAAGGAGGAACGGAACTGCGCATGAGAGTCACGGTTTTTGAGCTTCTCAAGAGAATCTTTTAGTTGTTCAATCTCCTCTTGCTGTGCGGAGATTTGGCGTTGTTGCGCCTCAATCAGACTTTGCTTTTTGACCAGTTGTTGCTCTTGCTCGATTAGCCATTCATAAATTCGCAGCACTGTATTTGCCAGACGAAACCTTAGACAGTGGAGCCTTATTTCATATAACTTAAACCTATAACTTACAGACTGTCGCTTATTAAGGCTCCACTGTCTTACGGTAACTTCAAACCATCTGCTCAAGGGCTATGGCCATGCTCGGAGTTGCCGGTCAGTGCGTAAGTCATAGTCATAGCTTTTAATATACATCATTCAAAAGACAAAACGCCCATTCCTCGCACTCAAGCCAGCCATTGGCCACCGCCCAATTCTCAATCTCGCGAGTGTATGTTGTTGATCCGAGCCTTCCAATTCGGGTTATGGAATCTTGCTGGAACTGACACACTGTGTACCAAAGGAGCAGCTATCCACTAGGGGATTGTCTTTTTCTCAATAGAATTGCTCACTTGCGGTGAGCAGTTACAAAGAAATAAAGCTGCTCACAGAGCTTCTCGATCTGGAAGGGGTGAAAGTTAGAGCCCACCGAGTTCATGTCGGAATCGGAATAATTTTACAGGTAGAATCAATCCACTCAGATAGTACTTGTCCTCGCTGTGGAACAAAAAGTCGTAGATTACATCAAAATCATCGATACATAGTGAAAGATTTACCCTTTGGAGAAAAACCAGTATTTTTAGAAATCAATAGAAGACAATTCAAATGCATCCAATGTAGAAAACCGTTTACTGAAGAACTGGATTTCGTTAGAAAGAAGAGAAGTTATACAAAAAGGCTGGCAGAGAAAACCCTACAAGAAGTTTTAGAAAAAAATATACATAGTGTAGCAAAAGCAGGAATAGTGACGACAGAAGAAATAGAAAGAATGTTAAAAGATGCATCCGAAGGATTATCGGATTTCAAGCCGTCCCAGTTAAAAAGACTAGGGATTGATGAGATAGCCCTGGTGAAAGGAAAGGGAAATTACTGTGCTGTATTAGTAGATATAGATTCAAAAAAACTATTAGCAATTTTAGAAAAACGTACTCAAGAAGAATTGAGAAAGTTTTTATTAGGATGGGGAGTCGAGGTACTGAAATAGAAGAGGTCAGCATTGATTTGTGGCTTGCTTACAAAAATTTAGTGATTGAATTAATGCCAAATGCACAAGTAGTTGCAGATAGATTTCACGTTATGGCACAAATAAATAAAGAGCTAGATCAAGAAATAAAGAGAGAGAAGCAACAAAGAAAAAAATCCCTATAAAAAGCAAAATCTGATCAAGCAAAAACGAAGGTTAAGAAGGTTTTATAGGTACTAAAAAAAAGTAATTATGCTCTAATTAAGAATGAAAAATATATTAACAAATAACAAAAAAAACAACTAAGTGAAGTCAAAAAAATATCTGTTAATCTCAAAAAAATGCATGAACTAAAAGAGAAAATCAGAAAAATTTTTTAGAAGACTAGTAATTGGTACACCGGATTAGTGAAACTGGGGATTTGGTTGTCAAGAGCGAAAAAATATTTCCCCGAGAGTCAAAAAACGATTAGCCGATGGCTGGATGAGATAATTGCTTACTTTGATCATAGAACAACCAGTGGTTTCGTTGAGGGTATTAATAACAAACTTAAGCTAATTAAGCGCTCGGCTTATGGATTTCGTAATTTTTAAAACTTTCGTTTCGAGATGTTTATTAAACTGGCTTTTTAACTGTTAGTTTAGCATAACAAGTACGGAAGAGCCTTTATTTTAAGCTGACAGCTGACAGCTGACGGCTGAATGCTTACATTGAGGCACTAAGCCCGCTAGGCTACATCGACGAACTCTGTGTTACTCTAATTCTGAAGAGATGTTGAAGTTATCAATCAGGCTTATTAGTTATTATTTAAAGTTTCACTAAATTCCCATTTTTGCTTAACCATTCTATTATTAAGCAACGCCGAATTTTCTGGGATAGCGCACGCTCTCATTGACTACATAAGACTCCCATGCCTCGTTGTCCCCCCGTCAGGTTCCAGATTATCAAAGTCTCACTAATCATTGGATTGAAAGACTGAGCCGATTTTGAGGCGATCGCCTGTCAATAGGAATCAACTTTAGAGAAATGTCAATTTTTATTAATAAATTCACCATTTCTGACGTAAGTCCTATGAACCAGGATAGGATGATGAGGAAAATTTAGGATTTTCTCATTCAGATATCTTGGGGACAAGTCCTAGGGGCACGTCAGTCAAAACTCCAGGGTATAGGCTTAATTGGTCACCAATGACTAGAAGGAGAAATAATGCATCAAACTGAAGTTTCCAACAATTCCACGCTTCAATTGCAAAACAACGCTTATATGGTGGTTCTCAACAATTCCGCCTATGACTTTGGAATCGGAAACTTTACGTTTGAAGCATGGATTAAACCAAGCAGCCCAGGAACTATCATCTCACGAAAAGGAACTGCCGGAGGGGCTGGGAATGGAGGTTTCCTTCTTGTTCTGAAGCCCGACGGACAGCTTAAGCTAGCAACAGACAATGGTTTCGGTTTTTTCGAGATCGATTCTGAAGCCACCAATGTTTTTGATAGTGACTGGCATCATGTGGCAGGTGTCCGAAATGGAGCGAAACTCTACCTCTATTTGGACGGTGAGTTGTTGCCAACCACTAACCGGGGCAATGCTACACCTCCCCTGAATGTCAACAACAATTTGCGGTTGCTCATTGGTGCCACAGATCAAAGCCAGGAACCCAATAACCATTATGAGGGGCTGATTGACGAAGTGCGGGTTTGGACTATAGCCCGGAGTCAGGGTGACCTGAATCTCAATAGGTACAGCATCCTCAGCAGCAATGAACAGGGATTGGTGGGCTATTGGCAACTCAATGGTAACGGCAATGACTCTTCCTCTGTGAAGAATAATGCAAGACCACAGGGATCAGTCTCCTACGTCACGCCAGGCTCGCCGTTAGCTGGTGCCAACGACTCTGCGGTGAGCCTCCAAAATAGTTATATGGCCGCACCGAACTACAATGTTTACGACTGGGGTACCGGAAACTTTACTTTGGAAACCTGGTTTCAAACTACTTCCACAGGCACTCTGATTTCCCGTAAAGGCACATCTGGTGGGTCTGGGTCTGGTGGTTTCCTGTTGGTTCTGAAACCCAATGGGGTCTTTAAACTGGCGACCGATAATGGTTTTGGTTTTTTCGAAGTCAATTCTGAAGCCACATCAGCTGCCAATGGCCAATGGAACCATATTGCCGCTGTTAGAGAAGGTGCCAACCTCAAACTTTATATGAACGGCCAGCTCCTGTCGAGTGCTCCAGGAGGAAATGCCACCCCGCCCCTCAATGTCAATAACAATTTGCGGCTTCTTATGGGCGCTACAGACCAAAGTCAAGAGCCTTACAACCGCTATACCGGTTACTTAAATCAGGTGAGAGTTTGGAACACCGCCCGTCCCCAGAACCAAATTATCCAATACATGTACCAAACGGTATCCGGCGACGAACCCGGATTGGTTGGTTATTGGACATACGCAGACCAGAGCGGCAACGACAGTTCATTTACTCACAACAACGCCTCGCCCGTAGGTAATGTCACCTACATAAGCCCTGGTAGCCCCATTCTCCCCTGTACCACTATGGTGTGTGAGGTACTTCTGTCCGCTGGCTGGCGTAGCGCGGAGGAACTGACCCACATGTCGCCGGAAGACATGCGCAATACGCTCATTGTCGAACTCAATAAACACAGCACGGACAGCATCCAGTCATTACAGGGACAGAGTAACGTCGAACTCGCATGGCATGGGCTGATGTACTTGTGGCTGGTAGAGGCCAAGATACGTACACCACAACAACTATCTGACATGTCGTTGGATAATCAGCGCAACACTACCATTGTGGAGAATCATAATCATACGGGGAAGGACATCTCGAAACTGCAAGCACTCAACAACTGGCAACTGACGGAGATGGCTTATGGATGGTGGCTACCGGAACATTTGAAGCCACTCATTGAATATAGCGGCACTACACTCACTGCTGAATGGACGGCCGTCACTCAGGCCGGGGTCACCGGTTACACGATCAATTACACGATAGGCCTGTTTGAAGGCGATAACCTGGTGACAAGCAAGTATAGCAATACAACCTCTACCTCCCTAGATATTGATCTTGAGCCGACGCAGAATTACGAGGTCAAAGTGCGGGCTAACAGCAGTTCCAGCAGTGGTCCGTGGAGCACATCAGTTTGGGTGATTGTCGGGGTGCCGACGTTCTCGGAAGTTGCCTACAATGGCAGCGCAGTCCGGGCCGATTGGAGTGCGGTCAATGAAAGTGCGGTAACAGGATACACGCTGTCGATTTTCGATGGTGAAACGATCGTCGGGTCGCAAGCGGTCAGCGGTATCAGTGGTGAGGTCACCGTAGAGCTAGACCCAAACCAAACCTACACCGTGAAAGTTCAGGCTACCGGCGACAAAACCACCGGACCCTTGAGCACAGGCGTCGGTGTGATTGTCGAAGCCGCGACCATTTCGGTGGTCTCTTACGATGGCAGTCAGGTGAGCGCGAGTTGGAGTGCGGTCAATGAAAGTGCGGTAACTGGCTACACGCTGTCGATTTTCGATGGCGAAACGGTCGTCGCCAGCAATGACGTGACCGAAAACAGTGGTAGCGTGATGGTAAATCTTGACCAGAACAAGAACTATTTGGCAAAGGTGCAAGGGACGGCGGAGAAAACCAAAGGGCCTTGGAGTGCAGGCGTGGGTATCATTCAACAGGTGCCCAACGGTTTGGAGCTATATTACAACCACACAGCTCTCGTGGCAGTTTGGAATGCTGTCACCAATCCAAACATTACCGGCTACACAGCACAACTTGATAAAAATAGTTCTGTTGCTGAGCGCAAAGAGACGACCCAAACCACTGTCACCTTTGAGGAAACCTTGGAATACGGTGCTACTTATCAAGCCCAGGTTCGTGCGATCGGGGACAAAATGACAGGGCCTTGGAGTTCCTTGGTCTCCGGTCCCTACTCAACCCAAACCACTTACACCTATGACCCACTCGGTCGCCTAAAAACCATGACTGATAGCCAAACAACGCTCACTTATACCTACGATGACCGAGGTAATATCCTGACCCAGACCCACGCGGATAGTTAGGCTTCTAACGAATATAAGGAGAAATCATAATGACGGTTCCCAGCACCCCAGAATTTGAGTTGGCCTATACCAGTCAACTCAATCCGGCCAGCAAAGTCTCCCAATTCGATGGTTCTGCCTCTATTCGCCAAGACAACCTAGATAACTTTCCCCTGGTGGCACTGACAATATCCTTTTGGGTAAAGACCGACCAAAGTGTTGCAAACGCTGTTTTATTGACCTATGACCAGACAGGGGATAACAGCCGACGCCTTTGGTTCAAGAACCCAACGAATTTGGATGTAGGATTTGGCAGCTCTGGAACAGGTGCAACCGGAGTGATTCTCAACGACAACCATTGGCATCAGGTTGCTGTGACTGTAACCCCTTCTGACAGTACCCATTACCAAATCCAAATCTACAAGGATGGATTTCTTGCATATCAAAGCTTGAGTGCTGTGTCCTTTACTGCTGGGAATGGTTTGCAAGCAGGCGGTAATCTGGTCCTTGGACAAGGAGACTCCACGTCCGAGGTGGGATTTCAGGGGAACATGAGCGAGTTCAGGCTTTGGAGTACGGTGCGTACCAACGAGCAAATCATGACTGATTTGCAACAACGGGTGACTAGCAGCAAGACGGGTTTGGTACTCCACTGGGCGCTAGATTCCACAGAACACGCAGGAACTGTGAGTGGCGCTACCTTTGTAGATTCCAATTTGCAATTCCAGCAAAGTCAATTGGCAGTGACCATTACCAACCCTGAGAGTGGGGGTACATATACGGTCGATTACCAGCAAACTACCGGATGCCGCGTCCATCAAACGGGTACTTTCACCACCTCGCCCTACATCATCGCTGGTGCCAACGTGAACCAAACCTACCAGGCCAGGGTTCAAGTAACTACCAGTGGTGGAACGAGCCCGTGGAGTGCTCAAAAGCAAGTTTTGACACTCAACCTGGGTCAGACGGTTTTACAGCCCTTCACTTATGAGAGCAGCAACCAATCCCTAACCGCTCAATGGGATGCAATCGATCAAGCGCAGCAATATCGCCTGGCATTGTATCAGGGTGAGAGTACAACGCCAGCATCTCCGCCAACGGTGCAGTCAGACACTAGCTACACCTTGGAAAGTCAGCTTCAAAGTGATGATGCTTGGTATTTGCAAGTCGAAGCGTTTACCCAAAGTTCCTATGGACCAGCTAATGACAAAGTGACGCTAGACCAACCCAGGCTGGATTTTGCTTACATCGTTCCAGACACTGGAGACCCTTATTTGGAAGCGACCTGGAATGCTGTGGCCAATGCCCAAAACTATTACTTAGAAGTCTATAAACAGGACGGCCAGAACTGGTCGCTGGTCTTTCAGCAATGGGAGCTGGGCAGCACAACATCCATACAGATCACCCATGACCAAATTCCGTTTGTGGATGGCGAAGTTTATAAAACCAAGCTGCGGGCATTGGCCGCAGGCAGCATCGGCACATGGAGCACGGAACAAACGGTAACCATCGTCAATTTGGCAAGGCCAGTGCTGACCTATGCCTACGATAGCACGAACAACACCCTGGTGGTGAATTGGGATGAGGTGGTCACTGGAGCAACTTATCATTTGCAGATTTTCCAGGACAACGATCAGACACCCATTGTTGATGAGCGGGAAATGACAACCCGCACTTACAATTTGACCTCCTATCTGCCGCAGAACCATCTGTACACTATCAAAGTCAAGGCAGAGAAAGAGGGGGCCGAGGGACCGCCTAATCGGATTGTTACACCACCGGGGTTAAATCGAGTTTACGCCTACGACAATACCAGTGGGAAACTCACTGCAAATTGGAAGTCGGTACCCCATGCCTACCTCAAAGCCACTTTGCAAGGCTCACAAGACCCACCAGACCAGCAGTTTTTTGACAATACCCGCACCACTTACGAAGTCCCCGCACCTACGGGAGGGTTGCAAGAGAACCAACAGTTTGATTTTGCGATGCGGGCGTTGGCAGAAGGAACGATGGCTGAGATTGATAGTAGTTCGGTTACGATTCACAATCTTGCTAAACCAACGGTGACCTTTGACCATAGGAATGACAGTGGAACTGAAACCCTGACGGCAAACTGGGACGACATTCGTACCCAAGCACAAAAAGATGCAAATTTGCAAGTGACTTACCAAATACAGGTCACTGTTGGCGACACGCGGCAAAAACATAAAGATAAAGATCAACCCGGCCTGTCTTACAATTTATGGGACTATCTGCCGATGTCTGAGGTAGAAAAGGTGACTGTTCAGGTGACAGGTCTAGCGGAAGGGTCCGTTGGTCTTTCCAGTGATGTGGTAACTCCCACCGACATCAGTCTAGTGCTGCTTTACGATCAAATTGCCCAAACCCTGACAGCGAGTTGGAACAGCAATACACAAGTTTATCTAAGCATTTACAAACAAGGTGATGAAGCCAATGCAGTGACTTACTTTGCTCAAGCTGCCGAAAGCTCATATCAAGTGCCCCATTCTGGAGTGTTTCAGGTTGGTGATGTCTACATAGCTAAAGCAAAGTCGTTGCCAGAAGGTGCTATCAGTGCACCAGTAAGCACCCAAGCCACCATTCTAGATTTAGCCGCGCCAACTCTCACGTTTGATGATACCAATAACCCCCTCAAGGTGACGTGGGATGATATTCGCACTGAGGCTCAGAAAACCGCTGTTCTGGATGTTACCTACACCTTATACCTGTATCAGGGAACTGGAACTGATCCAATTGTGACGCAACCTGATATTGCCAACACCCAGGACGCAAGGCAATTTGATCTCACCGATCGGTTGGGTGTGGACAATACCTTTACCGTCAAGGTCAGAGGCGTGTCCTCAGGAACTTTGGGATTAGAAAATACACCGCCTTCACTTAACGCTGCTGACATTATTGTCACTTATCAAGTTAGTAACAATAATGTCACGGTGGAATGGGGTACAGTCGTTGGTGCTCAGATGTACTATCTAGAGTTGTTGGATACGAGTGATTCTAGTGTAGTCTATAGCAAGATGACGACAGGTACCAGCGATGCCTCCTTCACGACGACCCAAGGGAAGGAATATCGGGCGCAAGTAAGATCGTTGGCCAGTGGCTTCATGACGGCCTATTCTGGGACAAAACAGACTGTGACCACCTATCCAAACATGGTCGCACCCATCGTCACCACGCCCACTACGGATTCTGCAGCTAAGACGGTGACTTCCACCTGGTCTTTTGACGAATCACCGTATCCCACTGGCAGTGTTTCCTACCAAGCAGTGCTCTCAGGTGATGCTTCCGATACTCAAACTGTCACGTCCAAAAGTGTGACTTTCTCTAACATCACTATCAATGACGGTAACTCCTTCACGGTTAGTGTACAGGCTGTATCTAGGGGGACGATCGGTCCCACAGGCCAAGCCACTGTAGTGGCCAACGCTCCGGGAATGGTGCAGAACGTTAAAGCTTCGACGAACGCTGCGGTGGACATCATTGTCTCCTGGAATAATCTCTCTGGCAGCGGTATTACCTATAAAATTCACATCACTGGTCCGTCCGGCTACGATCGCCAATTTGATCCTGGCAATAGTAACCCTAACACCTTATCTCAGAGTACAACTGGGGTTACTAAAAATCAGACCTATCAGATCTCTGTGGCTGCAGAAAGGAATGGCCTGATGGGGCCTTGGAGCGCTCCGGTTCCAGTGGAGGCCGGTAAAGTGCCTGAAGTGGGCCCTGGTGATCAGCCTCACCACCCCTCTAGTGGCGATCCCATCAACCTGGCCACAGGTACCTTCTCCTACGATAACCTTGATCTGGCTTTTGGTGGTCTGTTCCCACTCCAGTTCACGACCTACTACAACACCTACACCCCCATCCAGGCCGAAAATGAGTTTTACGACGGTAAGCCAATGGGCAATCGCTGGAACCACGTTTACAACACTCGTATTGCTAAGAACGAGCAGGAAGGTAAGGTTTATGTTCTCTGGGGCAGTGGGGCGATTGATGTCTTCCAGATTCCCAACGGCATCACAGGCAACTACCAGATGGATGGTGTTTATAATGGCACGAGGCTCTACTTTAGTGCCAATTTAGTCTATACCCTCACGCTTAAAAACCAGACCCGCTATCAATTTAGCCAAAACGGAACCCTAACCCAAATTATCTCACCCATCGGTAATACTATTTCTGTGACCTATAGCAGCAATCGACTACACCAGGTAACCGACAACCAGAATGGCCAATGGTTCCAGTTTGCCTATAACAATGATGGTTGCATCAATGGTGTGACTGACAGTACGGGAAGACAAATTTCCTATACCTATGACAACGGTGACCTGGTAACTTACACCGATCCGCTGGGGAAAACACGCACATACACCTATTGGAATAGTGGGGGTCTAGAGCAGAAGTCACTGATGAAAACAGGCACTGACCAGAACGGCCATGTTTTTGTCTACAATGAGTACGAATCCTATGATGACGGGGGTACAACAAAGTACCGCGTTACGTTCCAACAGGATCCCAATGCCTATGCTGCTTCCCAGGCACAACCCAGCCAGCGCTATGGCATCAGTATCACCTATGAAGAGACCACCGAAGCGGATCAGGATATTGTCATTGCCACTGTTGATGACAATATGGGCTATCAGACGGTCTACAAAAGCGTCAAGGCTAATGGTAATACCCTCAGTACGGTCACGACCCTGGAAGACGGCAACATTTACCAGACAACCTATACTTACGATGCGTTCAACAATCGGCTGACCGAAACCACCTACGAGGGACCTGCAAGCCAAGTGGATACACAGGTGGGCAATACCAAAACCTATACTTATGATGGTAATTTAAACCTACTGACTATCTCTTATCCCAGTCCCATTGGCCAAGTCGAAGCTTACACCTACTATGACAACAACCTAGTGAAGACTCAGACCGACTTCCTAGGGAACACAATGCATTATGAGTACTACAGTGACAACACTTTGAAACAGGTCACTGACTACTTGGGGCGTACGACCACCTATACTTATGTATCTGGTTCTGTCAAAGGTTTAGTGCAAACCCAAACCGATGCGTTAGGCAATGTGTTTACTTACACCTATAACCAGGATGAACTGGACACGGAAACCAGTCCTCTGGGCAATGTTACCCAATACGGATGGAACAATCAGGGTCTTAACACTTCCCTAGAGTACCGTGATAGTCAGGGCAACACCTTGCAAACCCGCATCACTGCCTACAACAACATGGGGTTCCCGACTTCCCGAAAGATCCAGGTGCCTGGTCAGTCGGGTGCCAATGCTTACACCACCCGCTATGACCCGACTGCTATGAACCAGATCCAAATCCAAATGGATGCTGGGGGGAATCAGATCACATACACCTATTTTCCAGGTTTGCAACTCCACACTACAACCTTTCCTGAAGCATCGGGTGTACAGTCGGTGACCACGAATGGCTACGATCGCAACAACAACCTCACCTCAGTTCAGCTCTCTTCATCCGTAATTGAGCGCTACACTTACGATGCCCTTAATCGGCAAAAAATACACACTGACCCCAATGGCAACATTTACACCTATCTCTACAGCATGGTGTTTGAGGGAAATAGTACCCCCTTCCCTTCCTCGGTGACATTGAAATATCCCCAGTTGGAAGGTGACGAAACTGACTACCAGAGCGTGGAAGTCTATGATGTGCTCGGTCGGCTCATCTCTTATACTAACCGTGATAATCAGGTGACCACTATTGCCTACACCGTGCGCCAGGACGCAGAAACCGAAACCAATCAGCAGGTGGTCACCACCACTTTCCCTGAAGCCACGTCTGGGGATAGTTCCACTCAATACCAGACCGTGCAGGTCTTTGATGCTCTGGGGCGGCCAGTTGCTTTCACCGATGAATCTGGCCATGAGACTACCGTCACCTACGTAACCCAGTCCAGTAGTTCCAACAACACTTACCTGGAAGTGATGACATTAACTGATCCCTTAGGAAATCAGATCATCACCACTTTTGATGCCCTAGGCCGACGTATCACCCTGGTAGAAGGTAAGGACAGTGTAACCCGTACCAGTCAATTCCAGTATGACGCTTTGAACCGTCTGACCCTAGTCACCGATGCCAACAATCAGGAGACCCGCTATACCTACTCCTATGACAGTAACAACAACCTAGTACAGACCCAGGTGAGCGGCCCTGGTGCTGGGGCTGGGAACACGGTGCTTAGTTTCAATGGCCTCAGGCAACTCTTGAGTGAAACCGATGCCTTGGGCAAATCCACCTTACGTACTTATTACCCACGCGGCTTCCTGAAAACCTTCCAGCAGGCAAATGGTAAAACCTTGACTTACGACTATGACCCTGCGGGTCGTTACGATAAAATCACCCTCTCCGATAGCACTGAAATTCGCCAGACCCTGGATGCCAATGGCAACCGCTTGAACAGTACAAAAGGAACTCAGATCGAAGTTACCCGCACCTTTGACCACTGGAACCGCATTACCTCACGAACTAACCAATATCAGGAAACTATTGGTTATACCTACACGCCGGAAGATAAGCTGCACGTCCTGACTTATCCGGCTGCAGGGCAAACCCCTGCTCAAACTGTGACCTACAGTTACAATGGCCTCCAACGGCTGCATACGGTCACGGATTGGCACGATCGTGTCACCACCTACACCTACTACCCCACTGGTCTTCTACAAAGTGCAACCTACCCCAATCAGTCCGCGACCCAATTCCAGGTGGACGCGGCTAACCGCCTCACTGGGCTGGCCAATACTGCCCAAGACCGCTTAGTTTCCTCAGTTGCCTACACCCTGAACGCGCTGAATGAGCCTGAGAGTGCTGATTTAATTCTGCCGATCGCACCCAATAATCCTCCTAGCAGCACAACCTTTACCTACAACAATGGCAACGAGATGGAGACCATTGACGGCCAAAACATTTCCTATGATGATGCAGGAAACACCACTGCCCTGCCCAATGTCTCCAACATTACCTACAACGATTACAATCTGATCACTGCCTATGGCAGCGATACCTACAGCTACGATGTGGACAGCCTGCGTGACACAGCAGTGGTAGGTGGTACTACTATCCGCTACGTCACGAGTCCCAACCAGTATATTGCCCCTTATCTGGAGCAGGCCGACAGCAACCGTGCTCTCAACCAGGCAGGCATCTATGAGAACCCTGCTGGAAGTCGAGGTCTTTCACCAACTGATAATGACACTCCAAGACAGATCCGCCCCTTCTCCCAGTCCCTGGATCAGGTGTTACAAACGGTGGATGGTGGAGGCAATGTGCAGAAGCGTTATGTCTACGGCATCGGCCTGATTGCTGAGGAAAGCACATCGGGGGATTATCGAGTTTACCTCTATGATGAGCGGGGAAGTACCCTGGCACTCACCGACAACACGGGCAAGGTCGTTTCTCGCTTTGCCTACAGTCTTTTCGGAGCACTGGCGGCTCAGGAAGGTGCAGTGCCGCTCTTCCTGTTCAATGGCCGTGATGGTGTCCTTACTGACAGCAATGGGCTTTACTACATGCGAAGCCGTTACTACAGGCCGATTCAATTGCGTTTCCTATCGCGAGATTTTCTCTTTGGTGATGTTCTCGATCCCCAAACTCTGAACCGCTATGCTTACGTAGTAGGTGATCCCGTGACATTGATTGATCCACTGGGGTTGAGCCACTCTTCTGGATGGAGCATCTTCGGTGGCGTTGCCGGTGCCATTGGCGGCATTGTAGGGCTCGGTGCAGCAGCCTCCTTCCTAGGCGAAGGTCTCGGGGCAGGTTTGGCCGAGGCCACTGGCGGTTCGGTAATCCGAAGTTCCTTGAGTAGTCAAGGCCAGAGAATAGGATTAGGCCAGAGAATAGGTCAAAGATTTGGTCGCTTCCTTGGTCAAAGAGCAGCCCAAGGGGGGAAGGTTAGCAGGATTGGGGAGTCTCTCCAGAGAGGGTTTTCCGGCAGGCTTGGTGGTTTGGGCCGCCTGAGTCCCGCAGAATACCAGGAAGTGCCTTCTACTGATATTGAACTCAATCCGATCGGCTCGGTCAAGTTGGATTGATTCCACTATATGAAATGGCCAAAGCCTTGTATAGAAAGGGTTAAGTAAAGTTCTATACATTGGAAACAATCTAGCTTCTTACCCAATAAAATATAGAGGGAGTTTTTATTTATGATCACTGCAGACCAACTCCAACAAGGAACCAACCGCTATACCGGCAGCGTTGAATTCTATATTAATTTGATTTCAGACCCTAGCGGCAACAATTTGGAGCTGCAAGTCCCGGTTTTTTATTCCAGCAATGTTTGGAAAACCGCAACGACCTGGAACTTGTCAGCTCCCACTGGGGTTATGGGCTTGGGGTGGTCCCTGGGCACAGCGCAAATCGTAGTAGACCTCAAAGAGAGTGCTTCTACCTCCGACAACAGTTACTATTTGCTTGCTGGTGGGGAAAGCAGCCTGCTGGTTCGTACGGGTACTGCAAGTGATGGCCGCTGGCTGTTCGAAACCCAAAACTATCATTTTTGGAAAATCTATTACGACCCTGCACGAGAACTTTGGCAGATCATTAAAGAAGACGGCAACAGCTATTTCTATGGCGGCCAAAACAGTGGACGGGACACGGTACAGTGGGGCATTGCTTGGGAGAACTGGCTGGGTTCCAGTGCCGAAATTCCAGGTCAGTCGCCCATTGCTGTTGCTTGGAACCTGTCGCAAATGACCGACCTCTGGGGCAATGCTATTACCTATACCTACGAAAATGTCAACCAGTACGTGGGATCAGCACCTTCGGGGAGTGAGGTCAGACGGATTTACACCCAAGCCTCCTATCTGAAAGGGATCACAGGTATGGCGGGCAATGCTGTTATTTTTAACTATAGCGAAAAAGATTCGGAAGAATACCAGGACCCCCACACCGACGCATCCCCACCCAACGCTTACCAGAGCCGTTTTGAAACCCGCTATCTAGCCTCCGTGGATTATTTGGCTCAAGATGGAACGCTGTTGTTTAGCCAAAAACTGATTTATGACGATGGCAACGGGAATACGGCTTTTCTTGGAGATGGCCATTTGAAAAAGCGATTGCTTACGGGGATCAAACGGATCTGGCCTAATGGTGATGGATTGCCAGGTTCCGTATTTGCCTATGGGGGGCAATACAGGGCTGATGGAGTCAATGTCAACCAAATTTATAATGCAAATACTAAGGCTTTATACGGCGCACTCAAAACTGTGACTTTGCCAGAGGGGGGTGTGGTTACCTATCACTACGGTCAACAAACCCTTGGCTTGTCTTCGCGGCAGTCAGCCATCGATCGTCCTGAAAAGACAGGCTTCACCTACAGCAATCCCCGCTTCGGCTTTGGCCGTCATTACACAACTGTAACCTGGTATGGTGTCAATAGCGATAGCACCCAGCATGTGATGCATGTGTTTGCTTATACCTGGGAGGGTCGCTGGCTCCAAGCCGATTTGGGAGAAATTCCCGTAGACAATGCCAATGCTTACGATGCCGTTTCCATCTTGGCTGAGGAAAACTTTTTTGCGATTCAGAGTGGCCAGCGTGTTTATCTTTATCACCACAATCCCTTCAAGAGAGGCGAGTGGGTTCAAGCCACTGGGACGCAAGGTGAAAACCCTGTCAATTATTTCACTACTGCTTTCGACCCCTCCGAATCTATTGTTTTTGTCGCTGGGGACTCCTTTGTTGCCGCCTTGGGCAGTGCTAGTGGTAAACTTTACCGTTGGCACTGGAATGGTGAGACCTGGGTTGATGATGGATTGATGACGCTCACAGTGGGTGGGAGCAATCCGGTTTTTACGGCCAGTGCCAAACGCAATGTGCTCGTGACATCTGGAACTTCTGTGATTCAAACCAGTGATCCCATGCATCTGACACTGTTTCACCTCGAACAAGTGGGCACCTGGCAGCAACAGGAGTTCTTGAGAGCCCGTCTGATCACTAATATTACCCAATTGAAGCTCGATGCGGGTGAAAGCTTTATGGTACAAACCTGTACCTCTAGTAACCCAGTATTGACCACAATCGAATACCGAGTGTTGTGGTGGGATCGTGCTTTCACTCAACTGTTGTCCCAGAACTTAGGACAATATACCTTGGACGGTTCTCAGACCCCCTATGAATCAGTGGTGCGCGGTTCGACAGTTGCGATCGCTCAACAACTCTACCGCTTCAATGGCAGGACCTGGATCCACACGAACCTCAGCAGAGTTGCCTTTACGAGTGGGGCCACGATCGACAGTCTGTCTTATGGTTTCGACAAGGTGTTGCGTATTTACCATACTGACCCAAACACCTATACCTATGATTTAGTCAATTACGACCCCAATACCCAAAAATGGACGATTCCTGCGGGCATGAGCACCGCTGGCAACACAGGGGGCGTTGCCTGTCGCGCTGCCCGCACTCGCGACTACCTGAGCAATTTCGTATTGTTTAATAATAAAGTTTATTATCGTCAACCCGACGGGTCTTGGGCAGAGCAGTTCACGATTCCAGATCCCTTGACCGGTGATGACTTAAACAGTCTGCAACTGTTGGAGTCCCGATATTTGATCTATCAGAGTGGAGCAGACACCAAGGTTTACCCACTCCACAATGGCACTGTGGCCAATGCCAGCTCACCAGAACTCCTGTCAGGGAAGATATATGTGCCCAACACCTCCGCTGCTAAGCTAGTGGGTTTACGAGCCTTTGTAACCTATACAGACACTTTTGGGACGGCCAATTCTGACCTTAATCTCTATGCAGTCGTTAATGAACAGGCAACCGGGCAACAGAACGGATACGGAGTTATCGGTATCTTGGTCAACAATGGCTATCAAACGGTGACGACCGGGTTTGACTACCATGTCACCAATGCCACGGTAGATGCCCTGGGGTTGATACCCCAGTTCAACAAAACCTCGATTGTTCCAGGCAGCGAAGACCCTACAACCCCGACTTACGGTAGCAGCAGTACCTACTTCTTTAATGGTCTTACCCCCAGCGAAACTCCAGCGTTGCCTTATCCATCGGATACTACCTACACCAATACTCAGGATTACTACAGTCTAGTCAAGGGTCTCAATTATGCTGCTCAGGTTGTTGACTCAGAGGAGGTAGTTAAATCCTCTACTGAGAAATACTGGAGGGTTTATCAAAAGACGTTGGGGCAAATTGGAGTTGGCACTTATGTTCGTCTCACCCAGGAAACTCCGATGTTGGACAATGTGGTCAACCAAATTCTGAACACTTACAGCAACGAGACAGGCTTGGTGACCCAAACAAGCAGCCGCAATTACAAGGCTGGTACCAATGAAATGGTGGAAGAGCAATTTGTTCAGGTTTTTAAATATTGGTGGGAGGTTTATGACCCAAACCGCTCGTTGAACCTGTTAGCAGCGATCGTGCAAACCACTGAAAAAACAGTTCTTCCAGCCCAAGGGGTGGAAGAAGTCACGGGCATTGTTGTGATCACTTGGAAAGACAAGTGGGGTTACGGTTCAGGGAGATGGGCACCCTGGCAAACTTTCCGTGCTCTAAGTGCTGATGCAACTTTCAACCACTGGGATGGTTCAGGCACGCCGGATCCAAACTGGTTATTGAATTCTACCGTGCAGGCTCGGACTCAAACGGGTTTGGTTACAGAACAAACCAATGTAGACGGAGTTTACAGTAGTGTGATAGTTGGGAAGGATGGATGGCTCAACACAGCCAACTTTGCCAATGCTAATGCTGCCGCCCAAGAAGCCAATGCTTATGGTTTTGAACCCTATGAGGATGAAGGTCGCTGGGGAATCACAGGATCTAACCAGACATTGAGCCAATACATTACGACGATCGACTATTACACGGGTACGCGCAGTCTCCGATTGAATCCTGATCCCGACCAAAAAATTGGACCAATCAACCAATTCCAGCCCTTGAATCAAGACCGTGCTTATGTCTTCTCCTGCTGGGCAAAGGCGGAGGTCGGATTCAATTCAGCCAACGGTAAAGCCCAATGGGAGATAACCGTGCGCCGTAATGATAATAATGGGCAAGTGGGTAACACCCTGACGCTCGAAATTGCCAATACCAATACCAATACCAATACCAATGATCAATGGATTTACTTGCAGCAAATCATTGAATTGGGCAAGCTGCGCTCAGAGCACAACATCCCCCCCAGTGTGAAGTTATCCATTACGATCAGAGCCTACAATCAAAATAGTTCTAAATATTGTCTGGTGGACAACCTCCGTTTTTCTGCTGTAGATGGCACGTTTTCTGAGGTTGTTTATAACCCGCACTCCCACCAGATTACTGCGATTCTGGGCAACAACGGTCAAACCCAAAGATATGTTTACGACACCTATCAACGTCTAATTGCTCAAGTCGGACCAGAGGAAAAGGTTGAGTGGCTGGCTGCTTCGTCCTACTCCCGGGATTTAACGTCTGACGATCGCTTTTTAGCCAACTTCCCTAACAGCACCTTGGGTCTGAGAACAACAAGTGACAGCATTTACTATGATTTTCACGATGGTAAAACAGCAAATTGGGATTTCACAGAAGGTTGGGAAATCACCAACGGTGAACTAACCTACACGCCACCCCAGGGTGGTGGTGGCAATGACCCGCTCGGAGGCACCGCCACCCTCAAGATTTTCGCCTTCACAAACTTTGCGGCACGGGTCAGGGTCAACACCGAAACCACTGGAACTGCCGGTATTGGCAATGGCGATGTATTCGTCTACTGGGATGGCAGTGCTTCTTTATGGAAGTTAGCTCGCAAGCAAACCGATGGTTCGTTGACCCTCATTGCTCAAAGTAATGCCCAAGGGTTCGGGAAAGATTGGATTTTTGCGATTGTCGAACGCTTTGTGATGTTCTATGTCAATGGTGTTCAGCTTTTCAGTGATACCTACGACCTGAATACAAGCCTTGCCAATGTGGGTAAACCGGTACTGACTCTGAAACAGAACGGGGCGTTTGACGATCTGTTAGTCCTCAACAACCCTGAGCTAAGCGTGGGCTTCAGCGACGGTGCAGGCAGTTTGATGCAAACTGTGAGTTACGAAGGCTATGGGGAGAGCGGAGATCACTATCCCACCAACGGTTCAGGTGTCTTTTTGGATGATTTGGGTCGTCCTGCTTACCAACGCAATCCCTCGAACGCACCCTTACAGCTTGCCCCACTGGAGGCCAGTGTAGGTGCTACTGCTGCAGAGCTGTTGAAAGGCAATGAGACGACCTACCTTGTGGAGCCTAATCACCAATCTCTCACCAAGCAGCAATATCTGGACGGTGCTTCCGGTGTGTACGATTATACGGCTACCCAATATGAAGCCTCGCCACTCTCCCGTGTAACTGCCACGATCATGCCCAGAAAAACAGGGGCCGTTTCAGAAAATTTCACCGTGGGGTATGCGTACCTGGCAACGTCTTCCTCGGGAGACGGCAGTGTCATGAACAATTTGCTGCCCTCCAGTTCAGAAAACCGATACTACATCAATCAAGTTACTAACCAAAACGGTGTACCCAGTTATCGGCTGATTGATCAGGTGGGTAACACCATTGCCGAGCGGACGCTTTTAGAAAACGGGTCTTACCAGACGACATTCTTTGAATATGACAATGCGGGTCGTTTGACAACGGTGAGACAGCCCAATTACTATGCTCCACCGAATGGTTCAGCCCCTGCCAATTGGCAGGAGACCCGAACCTACAATTTCCTTGGGTGGCTGACTTCAAAGACCACACCGGATACTGGGACTACCAAATATGCCTTCGATCGTGCGGGTCGAGTGCGGTTCCTGTTGGATGCAAACGGTGCCGCTCAAAGTCCCCAACGTATTCTGTACACTCGCTATGATGTGCTCGGAAGAGCGGTGGAGGAAGGGTATATCCAGGATAGTCAATACACCTGGCACAGTCCAACCCTGACCGATAAACTCAACAATCAGGCGTTCCCCAACACTGAGGACAATACCAGCTCCAATTATGCTCAGGGGGCTTGGTATAAGAAATTCACCTTTGACTTCAATTCAGAACAACCCGACATATTAAACCTACTCGGTCGGCTGTATCAGGTTCAGATCAACCACGCTGACCCCGGTGTGGAAACTGAGACCTATGCCTATGATGCTAGGGGCAATATCACCAAACAGCAAAGCCAAATTTCTGGTTTCGACAGTGGTACTTACATTACTAGGTACACCTACGACAATCTCGATAATCTGATCGAAATCAACTATCCCCACCTTGCGGGAGAGGAGAAATTCAAAGTCGCTTATTACTACAACCGCTTGGGACAATTGGCTTCCGTTGGTGATACACTCACTGGGACTGAGGTGATCGATCCGGCTCATCCCGCTGACGCTGGTGAGAAGTATTATGCGGCTTATACCTATAATGCTTTGGGTGCGATCGCTCAAGAAAGCCTAAACAACGGCAAGGGCAATCCGCAGGACACTGTATCCCCCAAAAGCTTTGCCAGAAACTATTCCTACACCCCACAAGGCTGGCTCACCTCCATTGATGACCCCTACCTCACAGAAGCACTTGATTACTATCAAGCAGAAGGAACCAAGTACTACAACGGCAATATTGCGAGCACTGCTTTCAGCTACAAACCCGATAAGTGGTCTTGTCCACCAGCCGATTATCAATACCGTTTCACCTATGACAACCTGAACCGCTTAACCAATGCCACCAACAATGTGAACAACGCTTGGAGCGTCAGATTTGGCCCTGACGCTCAGGTGGGATATGACGCTAACGGCAATTTGGCTCATGTTAAACGGGGTGTAACGACTTCCACTTACAACTACGCTGCTGCAAGGGAAAACCAACAAAATAACCAAGTCCATGACCTTTCCAGCACGGCTGAATCCACCCTTTCCTTCGACAGTCTCACCCACTCGCCCTCTTGCGCAGATGGATGGTGTTGGGGTAGCAGTAACGGTGGTCCCTCGGATTCTGCTGTGGTCGAGGACAGCGATCGCGGTAAGGTGTTGCGGTTAGCTGGCGGTAGTCTGGGCCATTACGAATCCCTCCGCCTCCAAACCTATCTAGATCCCAACGGCACCTACACCCTGACTTATCGAGTTAAAACCGACGCCAATTTTGGTAATGGTTACGGTCAAGCTGCTTGGGTTCTCCGGTTTCACTCAGATTCGGCAGAAATTGTCACAACACCCCTCAATGCCATTACTGATACCAATGGAAATTGGACGACAACACCAGTTAGCCTTGATATTGATGTGGCTAGTCTGCGCAACACCTTGGGATTGGGCCAGGAAATCAACACGATTACGCTGGAATGCATCAATTATATCCGCTCCAGCAGCAATGGCTCTGGGCCACCTTTCTTCCTAGATGATATTAGCTTAGCTATCAAACAAACAGTAACCACTCCTGCCTATGGCTACGATGCCAACGGTAACATCACTGCTGCACCGGCCCGTTCACTCACGACCCTAAACTACAATCCCGTCACGGGTCTGAGTGATGGCATTACTCTCGCTGACGGCAAGCAGCTTGTTTATGATTATGGCAGCACCAACCGACGCAGCTTGGCAAAATTCACCGATTCAAGTAACCAGGTTCTCACCTCTACTCGCTACTTGTATGGAATCGACAGAAGACCTTTACTTGTTATTACCCAATCAGCAGGCCAAAGTGCTCAAATAACAAGATACATCTACGGTTCCACTGGGCTTCTGGCTTACAAGCAGGGGGATACCTTACGCTATGTTCTCAAAGACCACCTGGGTTCGACGCGATCGCAGGTTGATGCAGAATCTGGCAGGGTTGAAAATTCCTATGATTACCTGCCATTTGGTGGCTTGATGCGTGTTGGTCGAGGAGATGGTACGAATTATCGCTACACGGGTCAGGAATTCGACGTGGAAAGCGGGCTTTATAACTATAATGCACGGCTTTATGATCCTGGGCTGAGGCGTTTTTACGAGGCAGATCCAGCTGGGCAATATGCCTGTTCCTATGCTTATGTGGGGAATAATCCGATAAATAGAGTAGATCCCACAGGAGAGATCTCCAAAGCAATGGTAAGAGTTGGGGCAGTACTTGCTATAGAATTCACAACCCAACTATTTACGAGTTTGTTTTGGGCCGTTTATTATTTGCCCCATTATTTTACCTACTCTGTTAACCCAAGAGAGAAAGAAGGGGTTAGGCAATCTATTGTTTTTGCCAAACATGTTTATGGCTCGCAAATCGACGTTAGCAACTTTTTGAACAAGACCTCTTTTGAACTTGTAAATTGGTATGGCTCTACGGAGTCTGCTCAAAATGCCACGAGGCCAGGTTTAAATGGTTTCCTTGCAATAGAGAACAGAAGTAATCCTGACATCTATTTAGCATTCCGGGGAAGTGATCGGGCGGATATCTCAGATCACGTATATTTTCAAATGAGAAATGCAAGTACCATTAGTCTTTATCCATCTCCTAACTCTCCGAAGGTTTCTAATTATTTTTACAGTTACTGGAAACAGCATAAAGCAAATATCCTTTCAGATTTGAACAACCTCATGACACGAAACAATTCAGCTCAAAGGATTTATATTACAGGTCATAGTTTAGGTGCAACCCATGCCACGTTTGCAATCAACGATATCTACGATGATCCGCGTTTCCGTAACGAGATTCAAAGATTCCATTTAGTTACGTTCGGTATGCCATATATAGGCGACAAACAATTTGCGGAAATGTTTACCCCAAAAACTCAGAATTTTACAAGCCTCAGATATTTTGTTTTCAATGATCCAAGAGTCAGTTCTACTTCCGCTCTAGGTCTTTGGTTTACCTCTTATCATTTTGAAGGAATTCCACTGTACCCATCCCTCCGTTTCTTCTTAGATGCCCATGCAACCAATGCTTACCTTGCAGCCATTGAAAATCTGCAAAACACATCCACAGAATTTAGAGACGAATTGTAACAGATGTAAAGTCAATCCGATTCGGTCAAAGGAGGCTAAGGTTCAGGCTGAGGGATTGAAAGTATGGAGTTTTGCAAATCTTTGAGAAATGCTGGATTTCATTAGGAACTGATAATGATACAATCAGATGCATTGCAAAATAGCGTTAATCTTTTCACCGGTTCCTCCGGATTTCCGGTCAATCTCATCACCCGACCGGGCCGGAACGGCTTGAATTTGGATCTTTCCATCTTTTACAACAGCCAAGTACGCCAAACTGTTACCACTTGGAACCTGGACGCCCCCACGGGTGTGCTAGGGTTAGGCTGGACATTGCCCTTTGAAACCATTGTCGTAGATCGCCAAAACAGCGCCAACCTGTCCGACGACACCTTTTACCTGTTGGGCGGAGAAACCAGCAGCCTGCTGGTGCGTACTGGCACTGACACCGATGGCAGTTGGATTTTTGAGACTCGCAACTATTCCTTTTGGAAGATCCTCTATAACCCTACTCAAGAACTCTGGACGATTGTCCGAGAGAATGGCGACACTTACCTTTACGGCAATCTGAAGAGTGTCAACAACAGCCTGCAATGGGGCATTGCTTGGGACAATTGGATCGATTCCTCAACCCAAACTAAGGGACAATCGGCAATTGTATTGGCTTGGAACCTCAATGCCATTACAAATCGTTGGGGCGACAGGATAGAGTTTCACTACGAAATCGTCAGTCAAGATGTCAAACCCCATTCCCAAACTGAAAACCCACCCTTTTCCTACACCCAAGCTGCTTACCTCAGCAAAGTCATTGGTGTAACAGGCGAGTCTCTCAGCTTTAACTATGGCGAAAAAGAAGCGGACGAGTACCAAGATCCCCACACCAACCCCTCGGCACCCAACGCCTATCAGTCTCGTTACGAAACCCGTTACCTCCAGTCCATCACTGTCAAAAGTGCAACCAACACCTTGCTGGAAACCGTAAAATTTGGTTATCAGGATGCTGCGGGCGGCACTGCCTTCATTGGCCAAGGCAAGCTTAAAAAGCGATTGCTAACCTCGATTTACCGTGAGAACCCTGGCGGGTATACCTTGCCTGCATACAAGTTCACCTATTACGGCCAGAACAGTACCGATGGAGTAGATGCGACCAACATCTACAATCGGACTACCCATGCCCTCTACGGTGCCATCAATACCGTAACCCTGCCGGAAGGCGGCACGATCACCTACCATTACAGCGAACAAACGCTGGGTTTGTCCAGTCGCAATAGGACGATGGAGCAGCCCTCTAAAAGCGGTGTGACCTATAGCCAGCCTCGCTTTGCTTTTGCCTCGGACTATACAGTTGTGCTGTGGTACGGCAGCGACAACACGTTGAACGTGAGAGCCTATACTTGGGACGGTCGCTGGTTGTTCAAAGACCTGGGCAGCATGGCTGTTACTAACGCTAATGCCTACAATGCTGCTGTTTTGTTGGCCGTGGACGGTTTCTTTGCAATTCAGAACAGCCAACACATCTACCTGTACCACCAAAATCCCAATCAGGCGGGGGAATGGATTCAACCCCAAGTGGGTTCTGGGCAGAATATGGTGAACTATTTTACGACCGATTTTGCCGTAGGTGAACCGACCCAAGTGGTGGCGGGCGATCGCTATCTCGGTGTATTGGGCCAAACTAGTGGGAAACTCTTTCGTTACCGCTGGAATGGTGTGACTTGGGCAGACGACTCGGTGCAACTTTCCGCAGGAGCTTCTCCCGCTCGCTTTGCAGCAACTGCAAAATACAACCTGTTGACCGTTCTGGGAACTGCCGAGGTTGAAACAAGTGACCCTATGCACATCTCCCTTTTCGTCCTAGATGAGCTGGGAACTTGGCAGGCTTACGGTTTTTCACGGACGCGATTGGTTGCGGGTTTAACCGGGTTGAATCTCTATGCAGGCCCAACCTTCGTCGTGGAAGAAAGCATGTCCACCACAGGAGAAGTGACGGAATCCCAATATCGGGTCTTTTGGTGGAATCGAGATTTTACAGAATTGTTCTCGTACAACTTGGGCAAGGTTGGTACATCGCAAAACGGTTCTGCTCCCGTCATTCATGGGAGCACCATTGCACTGGGGCAAGTTGTGTTTCGATTTGACGGTCTCTGCTGGCAAACCAAGAATCTCACAGAAATTAATTACACTAACGTACAGGCACTGCGATCGATTTCCTATGGTTACGATCGAGTACTGCGGGTTTGGCAAAACAGCGCTCCCAATACCTACACCTATGATCTAGTGGCTTATGACCCAAATACCGGAAGTTGGTCAGTTCCCCCTGGAATGAGTACCACTGGGACCAATGGAGAAGTGGGAGCGATCGCCCCCCGAACCCACAATGCTCCTAGTAACTTCGTGCTATTTAACAACAAAGTCTACTATTGGAATCCTGACGGTTCTTTCTCAGATCAATTGACCATACCCAATCCACCCACAGGGTCTGATCTCGCCAGTCTACAATTATTAGCATCCCGGTATCTAATCTATCAAAACGGTGCGGATACTTTCATTTATACCCTCAAAAACGGTGGTATCGCCAATACACAAGCAGCGATTACGCTGACCGGAAATAAGATCTATATCGACGGACACCCACCCGAAACCTTGGTGGGTCTAAATGCTTTTGTCACCTATACTGGCACGTTTGATACCCCTGGGTCGGTGCTGAATCTCCACCGCGTGGTAACCGAAGCCACCTCTGGTAATCAAAACGGATATGGTGTGACTGGCATCTTGGTTAACGATGGCTACCAAACAGTGACCACCGGTTACCAATACGACAAAGCCAATGCCACGGTTGGAGCCTTTGGTTACATACCACAGTTTAACAAAGTCACCACAATTCAGGGCAGTGAAGCCGCAAACTTCAACACCTATGGTTATACCGAAACTTACTTCTTTAACGGTCTAACGCCAGACGAGACACCCGCTTTGCTATTTCCGTCTGGGACTAATACCCAAGAGTACTACAGTCTCGTCAAAGGCATGATGTACGCCGAGCAGGTGTTTGATCACGGCGGAACCAAGCAGTCCTCAGTTGAAAAATATTGGCAAATATTCACTAAGTCTCTGGGACAAAATGGCAACGGCACCTACACGCGGTTGATAAAAGATGTGCCGATGCTAGACAACGTTATTAGCCCCATAACTTACTCTTACGCTGCCGAAACGGGTTTAGTCATTCGAATTCGTTCCCAAAACTACAACTGTGCTGGCATCCAGGAATTTTTAGTTCAGGAATTTAAGTACTGGTGGGAAGAATACAACAGAGTTCGAACTCTTAACCTGTTAGCACCTATCATTCAAACTACTGAAAAAACTGAAGTCACAGGTCAAGCCCCGGAAGTGACAGCTATATCGGTGACGACATGGAAGGAAGAATGGGGACATGGACCAGGGCAGTGGGCACCCTGGCAGTCATTTGAGGCGTTGTCCGCTGGGGCAACCTTTACTGACTGGAACGGGAGTAGGGCTCCTGGCTCGGATTGGCTCAATACCCATAGGGTTCTAGCAAGAACAGCCACCGGGCTAGTGGCAAAGAACACCAACGTGGACGGAGTCGTTGCCTCTACAATTTATGGGAAGTCAGGGTGGTTGCCCGTTGCCCGTTTCAATCATTGCGACACTTCAGCACAAGAGGGAAATTATTATGATTTTGAACCTTATGAAACTGATCAGGGATGGGGGTTTTCATCCTCAAATGGAACCTTAACCGAAAACATTACAACCCTGGATTATCACACAGGCACTCGCAGCCTGAAATTATCTGCATTCCCAGGTCAAAAAATCGGACCGATTCGACAGTTCCAGCCAAATAGCCAAGACCGCTCTTACGTATTTTCCAGCTGGGTCAAATCGGAATCCGGCTTTGACCCAGTAAACGGTCAGGCTCGCTGGGAGATCAATATTTATCGGGTCGATACCGGTGCCCAAGTGGGTACAACAATGAATTTGGATATCGGAAATACTAAGAATCAGTGGATTTATGTGCAACAGACCATAGATCTTGTAAGTTTACGGAATGGGCTTCCTACTAATGTCAACTTAAATAATGTCAACTTAAATATTGTTATTCGCGCCTATAACCAAAACACCAATAAGTATACACTAGTCGATAATCTGCGTTTCTCTCCTGTCAATGGAACCTTTGCTGCTACAGTTTATGATCCTGATTCCTTACGAACCTCCGCCACCCTAAGCAACAACGGGGAAACCATCGGTTATCTGTACGACAGCTATCAGCGGCTTATCGCTCAAGTGGGTCCTCAGGAAAAGGTGAAGTCGCTGATTGTACCCGCATTATCCCGTACCTTGACAAGTTCAGACCGGTTTGTCCCCGATTTCCCCAACAGTGTCTTGCGACTAGTCACAACTAGCGACAGCGTCTATTACGATTTCCATGACGGAAATACTTCAGACTGGAGCTTCACTGATGGCCCATGGAACATCACTGGCGGCCAACTCACCTATTCTCCACCTAACCCGCCTTCTAATCATCCTCTGGGTGGTACTGCAACTCTGAACCTGTTCGCATTCACTAACTTCGCCGTGCGGGTGGTGGTCGAAACGGATGATGGAGGCACTGCGGGCATTGGTAACGGAGACCTCTTTGTTTACTGGGATGGCAACGCCAAGCTGTGGCGTTTGGCCCAAATGGAAAACGGCCAACTTCAAAATAAAGCGGAAAGCCATGGGATCGGCTTCGGCGAAAATTGGGTTTTAGTGATTATCGAAGGGTTTGCGATGTTTTATGTCAATGGCATCCAACTCTTCTGCTATCAATACCGAAGGAATGCAGCAGCAGCTAACATAGGCAAACCGGTATTGACCCTGAAACAAGCAGGCGCGTTTGATGACCTGATTGTGCTCAATAACCCCCAACTAGGGGTTTCCTTCCTATCTGGAATCGGTAGCGTTATTCAGGCCGTTGGTTATCAGGGATATGATACTATCCCGACTGGGAATTACCCCGCCGACGGTTCAGGAACCTTCTTGGATGCACTGGGGCGACCTGAGTATGAGCGTAATCCCTTGACTTCTTCTTTGAAAATTGCATCTCCGGGAGTTGGGGAAAACAACAATCAAGCAGCTTTGTTAGAAGGTAACCAAGGAACTTACTTGGTCGATCCTCAAGGTCAACCGCTCACCAAGCAAAACTATCTCGACGGGGCATCAGGAGTCTATGACTATACCACCATCCACTATGAGACTTCACCTCTTTCTCGGATCACGGCACAGATTATGCCAAGGGAAAAGAACGCCGATGCAACTCAATTCACGGTGAGTTATGACTACATGAGCAATACTGCCGCCGGTGACGGCAGTGTCATGAAAGATCTTCTCCCTTCCGGCTCTCAGAAGCATTACTACCTGGAGAAAGTGACCGATCAAAACGGTGTGCCAACCTATATCTTAACAGATCAAGCAGGCAACATGATTGCTCGACGTACGCTGTTGGAAAATGGCTCCTACCAAACAACTTTTTATGAATACAATGGGGCTGGTCTGTTGACGACCTTGAAGCAACCCAACTACTTCAATCCACCGGACGGTTCTCAAGCGTCTGATTGGACGGAATCCCAAACCTACGATTTTCGTAAGTTGCTAATTTCCAGAACCACTCCTGATTCCCATACTACCCAATTCATTTACGATAATGCCGATCGGCCACGGTTTATTCTAGATGCTAACGGTGCGGCTCAAATACCTCAGCGAATTCTATACATTCAATACGATAAATTAGGGCGTGAAACAGAACGGGGATATATCCAGGACAGTAACTACCAATGGGGAACGAACGGTGCTGCCCTCAAGGCAAAGGCTAACAATCAAGAATGGCCACATCCGGAAGACAACACTAGTCCGAATTATGCTGCCGGTAAGTGGTACCAAAGGTTCATCTACGACACTGACTCCAACCGACCGACTGAAAAGAATCTGCTGGGACGGCTCGCCATTGTCCAGATTAATAACAACCCATCGGGCGCGGATGTAGAGACCTATTCCTATGACAGCAGTGGCAATATTGTTCAGAAAACAAATAAGGTCGTAAACTTCGGCAGTGAAACCTATCTTACCGATTATAAGTACGACAATCTCGACAGGGTTATCAAAATCACTTACCCACACGTGGCAGGTGGTCAGAAATTCCAAGTCGGCTATTACTATAATCGCTTAGGCCAATTGGCATCCGTCGGCGATCCCTTAACCGGAACCGAAGTCATTGACCCGTCTCATCTCGCTGATGCGGGGGAAAAATACTATGCTGCCTATACCTACGACCCAATGGGCAACATCACCACAGAAAGTTTGAACAATGGCAAGGGCAATCCACAGGGACAGGTCTCGCCCAATAGCTTTAACCGGTTATTTTCCTACAACTTCCAAGGCTGGCTTGAAAGCATGGATGACCCTTATTTCAATCAGACTTTGAGTTACTATGGCGATTCGCAACCCAATCCCCGTTACAACGGAAATATCACTGGCATCCAAAATACTTTCAAGCCTGACAAATGGTCATCTCCTCCGACTAACTTCAAGTATGACTATGCCTACGACCATTTGAGCCGACTCACATCCGCCAACAATAACCAAAACAATGCTTGGACATTCAGCTTTGGTTATGATAATCAGGCGGGATACGATAACAATGGAAACATTGTCCGTCTGCAAAGGGGACTGACCAAAGAAGTCTATTCTTATCGGGAAACAGCAAGCAAACCTCCTCAGAACAACCAAGTCTCCAAGGTCTCTACCACAGTTAATAACAGCCTTAACTTTGAAACCCTGACTACCTCGCCCACCTGTGCTTCGGGATGGTGCTGGGGCAGCAACAATGGTGGTCCTTCCATGTCTGCTGTGGTGGACGATGGTCAACAGGGCAAAGTCTTGAAACTAGCAGGAGGAAGTTTAGGGCACTATGAGCGTCTAAAACTGAGTACTTACCTAGACCCCAACGGCACCTATTCTCTATCCTACAAAATCAAAACAAGTGCTGGCTTTTCACAAGGATATGGTCAAGCGGGTTGGTATGTTGGTTTTTACACCGATACGGGACAAATCCTGTCTATCCTTGTGGCCGCTGTGGAAGATACTAGCGAAAACTGGTCGCAAATGAGCCAGCCAATCAACCTCCCTGCGCTACGATCTGACCTTGGTTTGAATGAGGACTTAAATTACGTCACTTTGGAATGTATTAATTATCTAATACCCGCATCAGGTAGTGACACCGGACCTGATATTTACTTGGATGAGGTGAGCCTTACTTCCACCCAAACAGTTGAAAATGTTACCTTTCAATACGACACGAATGGTAATGTCACCCAATCGTTGTCCCTCGAAATCGATCGCATTGCCTACGACCCGGTAACCCAGTTAACTGCGTCTATCGCTATGAGTAACGGATATTCCTTGACCTATAATTACGGCGGCAATAATCGCCGTACCTGGGCGAAGTGCCAAGATTCAGGCAACAAGGAACTTTCCTCTTTATTGTACCTCCATGGTACCAATGATTTACCCTTGATGGAGATCCTTAAACAGAGCGGTCAAGCGGATGTGGTGACCTACTACATCTATGGCAGTCGAGGAAAAATGATTGCCTACAAGGGTGGGGACAATGTCTTCTATTTGATTTCAGATCATTTGGGTTCTGTGAGGGGAGTGGTAAATGGTGAATCAGGTCAAATCACTGCCTCCTATGATTACCTGCCTTTTGGCGGTAGCATGCGAACTTCCTCAAATAGCAGCATCCCCTATCGCTATACGGGTCAAGAATTTGATGCGGTTTCCGGACTTTACAATTATCGGGCACGGATGTATGACCCCCAACTCGGACGCTTCTTCGCCCCCGACCCGGCGAGCCAATTCCCCTCGCCCTATAGCTACACCGGGAACAACCCTGTGAACTTCATCGATCCCTCAGGCCGAATTAGTTGCAGGACAATAGTCGGGTGGAGTTTGGGTCTAGCGGTATTGGGTTTGTCGGTCATCTTGCACCGTCGCACATGGCTATCGTCTGGTTCTTACAAACCGAAACCTCCTCAAGATGAACTCCAAAAAGTGGACGCTGAACTCCAGCAAATTCGTCAGGATTTACGCATCGAACCACAAGACGTCAAACGCGGTTCCGTACTGGATGATTTCCTGAAATGGCGGTCTTATGACTTAAACAATTACGCGGCTTTCCGGTTCACCAATACCACAAGTGATGGACGACCACTTGGTAAGGACGGTCAACTGTTGAAGCAGGGCTGGTACATTTATACCTTAGATACCAATCACGAATTCCGGTACTTACCGACAATCTGTCTTAACAAAAGTTTCGAGGCAGACGGCAGGGGTAAATACGGCTTTGAACAAATCCGTAACCACTCTCAACTCGGGGGTGGAGCGCCGATTTTTGCAGCAGGTTGGTTTAAAATTGATCAGAACGGACAGGTTATTACGATCGATAGTGCTTCAGGACACTACAAGCCCCAGGGAATTTCGGCACTATATGCGGTTTATGTACTGCAAAAGGTTTACGGTCTCAATATTTCACCAGTGGCGGAACCGGGTATGGAGGAAGTGTATGTCTTTACCTTTGATCCAAATGATATCTATCAATCGGCTCCGCAACCGGGCTGGGGGGAAGTGTTGCGTAATGACTTACTTAATAAGAACTGGTTTGAATTGGCAAAAATTAATTTTAGAGCCTTGGAATACCGATACTCTTATCAGCCCGGGAAAACACCCAAGGGAGAATATTTCTTGAATATGGCGAACGATCCGGAAGACTATTATCCTTGGTAATATCATGTTCGGATAATTAGTTATAAAAAACCATTACCCTTGAAACCTTACTCCTTTACTTCTACCTTATGCCTTCTTCCCTCTGCCTTGTTTTCCCCAAAGTATAAGTATTCAACCGGACATGATATAACTGGAGTTTTGACTCAATCTTGAACTAAATGCGTCACTCATTTAGTTCAAAACATGGCTCAAGCCCAGCGTCGGGCTGGTTTTAGCCAAAACACACTCAAAGACCTATTTAGAATGAAATAGCCCTGCACCCGATCACTCCATCACCTGTCGGGGAAATAAATGAAATTGGGATTACTAGAGGTAGAATAAAGGTCAAAACTAAGAAAACAAGCGCGTTACAGCTATTTCCGTCCTATGGTCGCTCAATCGTTTGATCAACCTCTTGTTGAAATCAGTGTTGAACAACTGGCAAGGCAGATGGCAGATTCCCCGGAGCAGTTACAGCTTATTGATGTCCGAGAACGGCAAGAAGTTGCGATCGCTTCTATAGAACGCTTTGAAATTCTGCCTTTGAGTGAATTTGCTCAGTGGTCTGGGGAAATCTCTACTCGCTTTGACCCCACCGTTGAAACCATGGTCATGTGCCATCATGGTATGCGCTCGGCTCAGATGTGTCAGTGGTTAATCAGTCAGGGGTTCACCAATGTCAAAAATGTAGCTGGGGGTATTGACGCATACTCAATCATAGTTGATCATAGCATTCCTCGTTACTAATTGCAGGTCACTGCTAACTACTGCTATGAGTTTATTCTGCTATCTTAGAACAAATGTTCTTAGAGCAAATGTTCTTAGAGCAAATATTCTTAGAGCAAATGTATTAATAACCAACTTAATCCTTGGGTCAGCAGATCCTGCCATACCTATGGATAAATCCCAGATACTTCCAACCTGCACCAAAACCAACCCTGATTTTTGGTGATTGATTGGGATATCTAATTATCAGCCCTACTATTTTGGACTAAAGCAGGCTTAACTAAACCCAGCTTTTAGCCAACATTCCATTTTTAGTATGTTTGATAACCTTAAATGGTAACTCCTCCCTCTAATTTAGACTTTTTTCCCTTTAAAATTAAGTTCAGCTTTGGTTCAAAATGTCTCGCCAACAATTAAGTTTAACAAGTCGGCAACAACATATTCTCTGGGCGACTATTCGTCACTATATTGCCACGGCGGAACCGGTTGGTTCTAAAGCCTTGGTTCAAGAATATGACCTGAGTGTCAGTCCAGCGACGATTCGTTCTTGCATGAGTATGTTGGAAAAAGTTGGACTACTATATCAACCGCACACTTCTGCAGGTAGGGTTCCTTCTGATTCAGGTTATCGAACCTATGTTGACCAGCTGATTCAACCGTCAGAAACCTTGAGTCAGTATGTTGAAAATTTACTGGCAGACAAGTTGAACTGGGAGGAAGCTAAGTTTGAGGTGTTGCTAAGGGATGCTGCTCAAATTCTGGCAACGGTCAGTGGATATATTGCTTTAATTACTTTCCCTGACAATCGCACTACTCGCCTGCGCCATCTACAGTTGATGCACCTAGAGCTAGGGCAGGTGATGTTGATTATAGTTACCGATAGTTATGAAACTCAGTCGGTATTGATGAATCTGCCCCACTCAGAAGATGATAATACCGTTGATGAGTCGATTGTGGAGCGGGAGTTAAAAATATTATCTAACTTTTTGAATAGTAAGCTGCGAGGGCGAACTCTCACGGAATTGGAGACATTAGATTGGAGTGAATTAGACCGAGAATTTGTCCGCTATGCGGATTTTTTAAGCAATTTATTAACTGAGTTGACCCGTCGCACTGTAGTACCTAAGTCCAGCCCGATTATGATTCGTGGCATCTCAGAGGTGTTGCGTCAACCAGAATTTTCGGAAATCGACCAGACTCTAGACTTGCTGCATCTGTTGGAAGAGGAACAGGAGCAATTGTGGTCAGTAATCTTTAAAGTACCGGAAGAGTTGGAATTTAAGTCTCGTGTGAAAATTAGGATTGGTGCAGAGAATTCCTTGGAACCGATGCGTGGCTGTACCTTGGTGTCTGCTAACTATCAGCAAGATAAAGTCCCAGTGGGAAGTGTAGGGATTATTGGACCAACTCGCATGATTTATGAAAATGCGATCGCATTAGTGGAAGCAGCGGCAGATTATCTAACGGAAGCCTTGAGTCAACCAGCGTAAAGGGAAGTGTTACGGTAACAGCAAGACGTTGATCGGTAATGCGACCTCGAGCTCTTTGTCCAAATTATTCTAATTACTATACCCAACGGGACTTGAAAAATTTCTAAGTCCCAACTCATTTGCTTGCCTAAAACAGGGACCATAGCTAGAGATGCACCCAAATCGACCCATTCCCTTTGCCACTGGCTGGGCAAGTCACAGATTTTTGTAGCTTCTTCAGAGTTTAGGAGGTAGATCTTCAGGAAAGTCCGTATCTTTCCTGCTTGTTTCAGAATAAGCCCCAATATGATGAGATTTTGTTGATAATCTCCTGGATTTGACTGTTTAAATCTAAATTTAGCCAAATCTGAATCCCAGCGTTAGCTCCGACAAGTATTGCGCTTAGTACCGCTATCGGAGTTTTCGCTCTTCTGAAATGGTTCCTGAGAGTGGCACGTTTCATTTTGGCCCCTTAAGTGATGTACATATATCTTTTGTATATCATACGTATAGCTAATTTTGCCACTAGCAGACAGGCTGACCTAGGGGCTATTTTTTTCAAAATAGCCTAAATACCTAGATTAACTGGGTTATGGGAACCATATCATAGTAATTTCTGATCACACTAGCGTCCAAAAAAGCTATAATACGTATATCACTAGCCTCCAAAAAAGCTATAATACGTATATCACTAGTTAATGTGAATAAATTGTTATGTCTAGGAAACTCGTTAGCTTCAGACTATCTGAAGACCTAGCACAAGCCCTCAAAGAGCGCGCTGAGGAGATGGGCATTTCAGTGACAGAGTTAATCAACAGACTGCTCAGACAGGGTTTGGAAACCGATGACTCAGTAGAAGAGCGTTTAACAGTAGTAGAAGCCTCCGTTGAGAACCTCAGAAAACAAACCAATGTTACTGATCTCGCACTTGCGATTCAAGGAGTTACTCAATCCCTGGGAGGTTCCCCGGTACCTAAGACAGACTCCAATGTCGAGAGGCGTCTGGATGAATTGCAAGAGTTATTCATGGAGATGAAGGAGAATCTAAACCAGGTGTTGGATCAGTAGCCAAGCAGCCGTAAACCTCGGTCTTCTGTATCAAAAGGGTCTAACGCAGAGCAATTGCGTAGGTTTTAAAAGATCAACAGTCCTCAGTCAAACCCGAGATTCCGAGAGACTCTAAATTCAGGGACTACTAAATTTAGTAACAAGATGCCTCAACAGTTTTGACTTGAATAGCCCCCATCCCTGATTAGGGGGTAAGCTGAGAGTGAGCTGTTGGTATAACCAACATTCACTGGGTGTGTTCACTGTAGTCTACTAATTTGAAAACTGCTATAGATGTTCAATCATGATGAAGGTTGTGATAGGTTTAAGTGCCTTGATTCCTCTCCTGATCGAGAAAGAGCCGTTCTTGGAAGAAACTAGAAAGCTATTGAAAATCATTAAATCCCAGCGAATCGAGGGCTATGTTGCCAAAGTGACTCTGGAGAAATTCTTGTGTGAGGCCAAAAACTGCAGGAGCGAAACAGATGCTATAGAAATTGTCTCTATGGTAAAGGGAATCCTAAAGGAATGCCCTTTGAATTACACCATCTTAGAGAAAGATAAATTGTACAACCTTATAAAGGTTACAGGTATTGAAGTTGCTCAAGAGCTGGTTTGTACAATTGCTAATCATCTGGAAGCCTTGGTAACCTTAAATGCTGAACAATTAAATTCTATGGGCTCTACTTTTCCAGTTTTGTCAGTCAAACAAGTGTTAAAGCGTCAGCCATTAGAAGACTCCTTGCTTTTTCCTGAGCGAATTGAAGACTCCTTGCTTTTTCCTGAGCCAATTTATGAGCCAAAGGTAGAAACTGAAATGTCCGTTGTACCTGAGACTGACTCCAATGTAGAGAGGCGTCTGGATGAATTGGAAGAGTTATTGATGAAGATGAACGAAAATCTAAACCAGGTGCTGGATCAAGATCCAAGCAACCGTAAACCTCGGTCTTCTCTATCAAAGGGGTCTAAATCAGCGCGATTGCGTAAGCTCCTAAAAGATCAACAGTCCTCAGTCAACCCTGAAATTCCGAAAGACTCTAAATTCAGAGACTACTAAATTTAGTTACAAGATGCATACAGCAGTTTTGACTTGAATAGCCGCCATTCCTGATTAGGTGGTCAGCTGAGAATGAGCTGTTGGTGTAACCAAGATTCACTGGGTGTGTTCACTGGGTGTGTTCACTGTAGTTTATTCATTTGAGAACTGCTATTGATGTTCAATGATGAGGATTTTGGTAAGTTTAAGTGTCTTGATGTGTCTTCTGATCAAGCAAGATCCGTTTTTGGAACAGACGCTAAAGTTGTTGGAAATTATTGAATCCCAACGAATCGAGGGCTATGTTGCCAAAGCGACTATGGCTAAATTCTTTTATTACGCCAAAATCATAAGAAGCGAAAAAGATGCTAGAGAAATTTTCTCTCTGGTAAAGGGAATCCTAAAGGAATGCTCTCTCGATTACACCATCTTAGAGAAAGATCGATTATACGACCTTATAGAGCTTACAGGTTTTGAAGTTGCTGAAGAGGTGGGTTGTGCAATCGCTAATAATCTGGAAGCCTTTGTAACCTTAAATGCTCAACAATTAAATTCTATGGGCTCTACTTTTCCAGTTTTGTCAGTCAAACAAGTCTTAGAACGTCAGCTATTAGAAGACTCCTTTCTTCTTTCTGAGTCAATTGATGAGCTAAAGGTAGAACCTGAAACTTCCAAACAAGTGTTAGAGCGTCAGCCATTAGAAGACTCCTTGCTTCTTCATGAGCCAATTGATGAGCTAAAGGTAGAACCTGAAACGTCAGTGCTCAATACCTGGCAGACTGAAATTGATCAGAAGCCAATAAAATTGAACAATTGGTTGGGCAATGACTTTCGTGAGGCGGAGCAACAAAATTGGCATCCATGGCACGAGATTTTAGACACAGTACAACCTTCTTATAGATATGCTCTTAAGCACATCAAAGGAGTCCATCGAGTTAAAAAAATTACCTGGGATAATGGATGCCAGATGGCTTTAGTCGTCCATGTAGCTAGAGAAACTAATAATGAAGTAGATATTCGCCTACAGCTATATGCGATCAGCAACCTAAACGATTTACAAGAAAATACCAAGATGATTTTACTTGATGACTCAGATGAAACGTTTATAGAAGCACAATCACAACTTGGTGATCTTGGCATCCAGCTAAGGTTTAGTGCTGATTATGGAGATAAATTCAGTGTTAAAATAGACTATGGTGGTAATTTCAGTTTGACAGAATTGTTTATGGTTTAGTTTTTTTATAATATACAAAATGGCTAAAAAATTAGTTGTAATAAATTTAGGAGAGGGAACCCTTGAAACTGGTTGTTCAGCTACTATAAAAATTGGAGATTATCGCACTTTTACAGTAATAGAAAAACTAGGAAAATTGGCTCCAATACCAGAATTTGCCAAACTCCATAAGCGCTGGCATTTAATATACCAAAACCTAGGTTTTTCTGTACGCGCTTTGAAGAAGAAATCAGAGATAAACACTTCTATCATCAGTAGAGATCAGTTTCGACAATTATCCAAAAACTTGGTAAAAAGTCTAAATAGTTGGCTTAATTCTGAAGATTTTCGTGTCATCAAAGAGGGATTTATGCAAAATTTAAGTCCTTCTGACGAAATTCGCGTACTTATCCAAGTGAAAGATATTCAATTACGACTAATCCCCTGGCATCTGTGGGAAATTTTTGATTTTTACCGGTATGCTGAGGTTGCTTTGGCGGAATTAACCTATGATAGAGTTAAGCGCACCGTCTCTTCTATTATCAAGGATAGGGTGAGAATTTTAGCTGTTTTGGGAAACAGTGATGGAATTAATCTTGAAACAGACCGAGAATTACTAGAACATTTACCTAATACAGAAATTACGTTTCTGGTTGAGCCGTCACGCCTAGAATTAGATAGGGCATTATGGGATGAAAAAGGCTGGGATATCCTCTTTTTTTCTGGGCATAGTTACAGCCAAGGAGATGGCAAGAGCGGCTATATTTATACTAACCAAACAGATAGATTGAAAATTAGTGATTTAAAAAATGCTTTCAAAGCCTCAATTGAACGGGGATTAAAAATAGCTATTTTTAACTCTTGTGATGGTCTAGGTTTAGCACAAAGTTTAGCTGAATTGCATATCCCGCAAGTTATTGTTATGCGAGAGCTAGTAACTGATCGAGTTGCTCAGAAGTTTTTAAAGGAATTTTTCAATTCATTTTCAAGGGGGAACTCTTTATATATTGCAGTAAGGGAAGCACGGGAACAACTGCAAGGATTAGAGAATGATTTTCCCTGTGCTAGTTGGTTGCCAGTTTTGTTCCAGAATCCAGCAGAATTGCCTCCCACTTGGAATGATCTTGCTCCAATTAGCTTTATCACTCAGCAGCAAGCCAACAACGAAGACCTGATTTTATATCAAAAAAGACTAGAAGCTTGGAATCAGTGGAGGGAAAGAAACACTGAGTTAGTTCCAGACCTAATCAAAATAAATTTAACTGGAGCCAATCTTAGGGGAGCTAATCTTAGTAACGTTAATCTTAGTGGAGCTAATCTTAGTCAAGCTAATTTCAGTCAAGCTAATCTCAGTCACGCTAATCTGACTGGAGCTAATCTCAGTGAAGCTAATCTCAGTGAAGCTAATCTCAGTCAAGCCAATCTGACTGGAGCTAATCTAACGGCAGTTCAAGGGTTGAATACTAACTTTGAACAAGCATTATTGACTGGGGCTTGTATACAAGACTGGAATATCAATCGTGCCACAAATCTTGATGGGATAATTTGTTATTATGTTTATCTACGAGATTCTAAACAAGAGCGCCGTCCCCATACCGGTAACTTTGCTCCAGGAGAATTTACTAAGTTATTTAAAAAAGTTTTAGAAACGCTTGATTTGATTTTCATTAATGGAGTTAACTGGCAGGTATTTATTCCCTCATTCGAGAAGCTAAAAGTTGAAAGCGGGGCACAGGAGTTAGCAATTCAATCTATTGAGAATAAGGGAGATGGTACTATCGTGATTCGCATAAACACACCTAGGGAGTTCAACAAAGCTGAAATTGAAAATGATTTCATTCATAACTATGAGTTATCACTTCAAATATTCAAGGAAAGATATCTAGCTGAATTAAAGGCTAAGGATGAACAAATACAGATTTATCGTCATCAAAGTGCGGACCTAGTTGAAATCATTAAGCTCCAGGCTAACAGACCTATTCATAATGCTATTGATTTCGCAGCCAAAGTAGACAATCAACCTATGTCAGAAGAGCGTACATTCAACATAGACCAGAGCAATTCTTCAATCGGTTTTGCTTACGCGGGAACAGCTAATGACAGCCAAATAGTTGGCACTCAGCACTACTATGCCCCAACCGAAAAACAAAATTTGGCAGAGGCAGCAGCAGAGATTCAGCAACTCTTAAAGCAACTCTCACAAACCAACCCAACCACAACCGAAATTGAAAAATTAACAGTTGTCGCTGAGGCTGCTGAAGAAATCAACAGTAATCCTACCCTGAAAGCAAAGGTTATTAATGCCTTGGAAGCTGGAGGAGTTGATGCCTTCAAGGAAGCTATAGACCACCCCCTTGTGAATATTTTAATGGCAACGATTGAGGGTTGGAGAGATTTATAGTGTGACGTATAGTGTAAGGTTGATAATAGATAAGATTGTTCCAGTTAGTCGTATTTTAATTTTAGTTGTGAATATATCACTTTAGGCAATAGGCATGCTAGCAATAGGCAAGAGAGAATAAACTATATAAGTATTTTGGTTAATGTAAAAAATTCTAATAACTTTTTCAAGCAAGAGCGTAGGGTGCGTTAGGGGCGGACTTGCCTTCATCTTCAACCTTGTAGCCAGGGTTGAGATAGTCCGCCCCGTAACGCACCACTAAGGCTGATTCAACCAATTGGTCAAATCCACTTCGGTTTCAAAATCTAACAACGCTTCTCCTA
>NZ_CEYLVT010000021.1:0-54517 GCF_982860115.1 Moorena sp. | reverse complement strand
CCCTGTTCCCTGTTCCCTGTTCCCTGTTCCCTGTTCCCTGTTCCCTGTTCCCTATAAAACTTGGCAATTGCTGTAATTGTATGGTATATTTCCGAATAAATTAATAGCGCTAGAGTAAGTTGTCCGATCATGATAGATACCACCCAAGCCGCCTATCTTCTAGGTATTTGTCCTCAACGAGTTCGCCAACTCCTGAAAGAGGGCAGAATTCAAGGAGCCGAAAAAGTTGGTCGCTTTTGGCGGATTCCCCTATATAACGGTATGCCCAAGATAGTTCCCGGTAGCCGAGGACCACAAGGCTCCTGGAGAAAACAGCCCAGCAAATCCCTGACTCACATCTACCTCAACTCCGAAGTACTTCACAAGAATGAAACAAACCATACAACAGACCCAGTGATTACAGTTAAACGGGGTAATCGCGATATCAACTGTCATTATGTAGAAATAAGCGGGCCATCCCGGTTAGTCTATCGACCCGAGTCTCCCAAGAATGGTGGTGCCACCCTTTGGATAGAGGTTGAGCCTAATGTGGAGGTTGTAACTAAGGTTTTTGGTCAGTATTAACATGTTTAGAATTAAGCTCAACCACTTCTAGGGTGTATCCTCTTTGCTTAGCAATCCGCTTAGCTTTGGCTTGGGCTTGACTAAAGGAATCAAATTTGAGTGCTCCCCCTGGATGAGGACACCAATTTAACCGTTCCATGCCACCTAATAACTCTAATGAGGCTAGGTAATTAGAGCTATTGGATTCAAATAATACGTACCTAGGTCGGGATGAAGTGCTGTTAGTACCGTCGTGAGATTCTTGGCGACGTTGTTGTTTTAGTTTTGATGCACGACCCATAGCAGACCTCTAGAAAACTAGTGTTGACTGTTTAAAAATTATTATTCCAGGGGCAAGTCATTAGTGACGAAAGTCAAATTTTAGTTTGACCAAAGATAGTGTAAATCCAGGACAAACCCAGGCAAAACCTCCTCCCCTGATAAAGTCTTAGGAGAGTTTAACACCTCCACCACTTGACCTGGTCGATAAATTTCCACTTGCCATGATTGAGGATTGATTAACCAGCCCAGACGTACCCCATTTTTTAGATATTCCTCCATCTTGGCTTGAGTCACCGTTAACCTATCAGTTGGAGACATTAATTCTAGCACAAAATCCGGGCAAATCGGTGGAAACTTCTGGCGTTGCTCTGGTTTAAGTGCATCCCAGCGTTGTTGTTTAATCCACGCTACATCGGGAGAACGGTCAGCACCATTAGGGAGTTTAAAGCACGTCGATGAATCAAAAACTTTACCTAGCTTAGTTCGTCGATTCCAGATCACAAAATCAGCATTTATTTCTGAATTACGGTTACCAGTTTCTCCGCCAGTAGGTGACATAATAATCACTTCTCCCTTGGCATTGCGCTCAAATTTAATCTCCGGGTTATTTCGACATAACTGATAAAATTGGTCATCAGTCAGTTCAATAATAGAGTTGAAACTTACTGTAAAAGCAGTCATAGTGATTTTTGGAAATTATCTAACAGATTTAACAGTAAATATTGCTCACATCTTGCTTACTTATAAAAAGCGATGCTTGCTACGAGCCGCTACGGCAACCCACAATAATCCTAGGCTTACCAAAGATAGTGTAAATCCAGGACAAACCCAGGCAAAACTTCCTCCCCTGATAAAGTCTTAGGAGAGTTTAACATCTCCACCACTTGTCCTGGTCGATAAATTTCCACTTGCCGTGCTTGAGGATTGATTAACCAGCCCAGACTTACCCCATTTGCTAGATATTCCTCCATCTTGGCTTGAGTCACCGTTAACCTATCAGTTGGAGACATGAGTTCTAGCACAAAATCCGGGCAAATCGGTGGAAACTTCTGGCGTTGCTCTGGTTTAAGTGCATCCCAGCGTTGTTGTTTAATCCACGCTACATCGGGAGAACGGTCAGCACCATTAGGGAGTTTAAAGCACGTCGATGAATCAAAAACTTTACCTAGCTTAGTTCGTCGATTCCAGATCACAAAATCAGCATTTATTTCTGAATTACGGTTACCAGTTTCTCCGCCAGTAGGTGACATAATAATCACTTCTCCCTTGGCATTGCGCTCAAATTTAATCTCCGGGTTATTTCGACATAACTGATAGAATTGGTCATCAGTCAGTTTGATAATGGAATTAAAATTTACTGTAAAAGCAGTCATGGTGATTTAAAATGTATAATGGTAGAAACTATTTGACTTATTATCAATTTCCACAGGGATGATACAATCAGCACTATTATTTCTGACATTATTCACAGTAGTGCTAACCGGATAAACATTCATCTTTTCAGCATCATAGGGAATCAGTAGTGGCTGTAATAGCTCCCGTTGACTTACCTGATTATGCAGCCATAAATCATAATCCCTAGGTTCTAATATGACTGGCATCCGATCATGAATCGGACTAATAATTTCATTAGCTACTGTGGTTATAATTGTACAAGAAGCAATTATCTCACCTGCTGGATTTTTCCAACGATCCCAAAGTCCTGCAAAAGCAAACGGACGCTTATCTTTCATCTGGAAATACAACGGTTGCTTCTTGCCATCCTTTCGTCGCCACTCATAAAAACCATCCGCTACAACCAAGCAACGCCGACGACGGAATGCACTGCGAAATGCTGGCTTTTCTGCTACCGTTTCTGCTCTAGCATTAATCAGCTTTGCCCCAATTTTAATATCCTTTGCCCAACTAGGAATTAAACCCCAACGTAACAATTGCCATTGTCGCTCACTATCGTTTGAGGGGTTTAATACTGTTGCTACCAGCTGAGTAGGGGCAATATTGTAGCTAGCCTCCTGGGTTGGAACATCATCTAAATTAAAAGCTCGCCCTAGGCTTACCCCTAGAGTTGTCAGGGTGAATCTACCACACATACTGGACGTGATTTAGTATTTATGTACTATTTTAGAACCCAGTTATCCGTCCTGAGTGCTACAAACCAGCAAGCCTGTATTAACCGTTCGCGTAGCGTGACCTACGGCCAATCGCAATTAAATCAGTAATTCAATTATTTGTGGCTGGACGCTCTGGCCAGTTTGTTAGTTTCGTCCCTTACTGGAGCAGCGTTCAATTAATAGACCTTGACAAAATTAGCAATATAATCAGCAATTACCCGATTCCCGATTCCCGATTCCCGATTCCCGATTCCCGATTCCCTGCGCGCAGCCCTATAGTACGGGCAACCAGTCCGGTCACCCGTAGAACCGTCAACTGTCAACGAACCATCAATGTCTTAAACATCTGTTTCGCTAAACTCACGATTCATGTGGTCAAAAGGCTGATCAACAAATCCGATATTCCCGATACCAGCTTCTGTTGCCATTGCTTTGACCATATCTTTCATAATCTCAATCCCACGCACCGTTGGACCGATTGGCACACCTAGGGAATTATAAGTTTCCCGCAACCCTTGTAAAACCCGCTCATCCAGGACATTGGTATCACCAGCAACTAGGGCATAACTAGCATAGCGCAGGTAATAATCCAGATCTCGTAAACAAGCAGCATAACGACGAGTTGTATAAGAATTGCCACCTGGACGCAACAGTTCAGGAACTTCCTCATACAGTTGTGCTGATGCTTGCTTGACAATAGAAGCAGCATTGCCATTGATTAAAGTAGCTACAGCCACCCGAGCGGTGCCAGTTTCAAAGTAAGACTTAAGTGAATCGATGGCATCCCGATCTAGGTAGCGACCTGAGCTATCATAATTCCTAATCAAGTTTGTGACTAAATCCCTCATTAAATTATTCTCCCAACAACAATCTTGATAATTTTGATTTACTATTGGTGTCTTGCCTAGATTTAGGGCGAGAACTCAACAGATACAGAGCGCTACATTATGCGCCCCACAGGAGTTAAACAGCAAGTTCAATGTTTACTTAACTCCAGACGCTATAATTGGCTGGAGCTAAGCGTATACATATCTTTCATCACTAGATTGTACCCTGTTGCTTGTTGCTTTCATCCTTAATGCTTCTTTAGAATTCGGCGTTGCCCACCATCGATAGGACCGATTAATTGCGCAAGAGACTCCCAGAGGGGGGAAACAGGGAAACTAGAACCGACCGACCAAATGCGCCACTAATCACATTGCCTATATAGAGGCCATATAGAGAGATTTAGACAAAACCTTCCGTTAACCAGAGCCTAGTCTTGCCATGGGCTCCCTTGCTGAGCAGACAAAGACCTTCTCTTGAGCCTTTGTTGTAGCCTTTTTGCCAACCTGACTGAGTCTAGAACTCGAAAATTTAATTTTTTATTCATATGAGATCCGATCATCTTAGGACATTCTGTATTGTTAGATACATAATGTCCTACTTTCTATCCCTAGGATGAGTCAGGAATCAGGGAACTACAACTTTTCACTGTTCAAGGGAAAAGCAAATCAAGATGCTTTTAAGGAAATCGTGCTCCTTGCACCACTCACAAAAAAAGTATCTCCCCGCGAATAACTGACTCGGATGCTTACCTAGCCAGTCCTCGGTTTGGGAAAGGTTCAGTGTCGCCAATTTTGGTAGATTCACGTGCCTCAAGTAATTTTCTAAGATTGTTTCTTTGTAAACAAACGTAAAGCTGATCAAAGGAGTCATTCATGCCTGAAACCCCACAAGACGTCTTGAAAATGATTCAAGACGAAAACATAAAAATCATCGACCTTAAATTCATTGATATGCCAGGGATCTGGCAGCACTGCTCGTTTTACCAAGACCAAATAGAAGAGAGTTCCTTTGACGAAGGAGTTCCCTTCGATGGTTCAAGCATTCGGGGTTGGAAAGCAATCAACGAATCTGACATGGCAATGGTTCCTGATCCCACAACGGCTTGGATCGACCCATTCATGAAAGAACCAACCCTGAGCATGATTTGCAGCATTAAGGAACCGCGCACTGGGGAGTGGTACAGCCGCGATCCTCGCAGCATTGCTCAGAAAGCCCTTGACTATCTGAGCAGCACTGGCATTGGGGATACCGCCTTCTTTGGTCCAGAGGCTGAATTCTTTGTGTTTGATGATGTTCGCTTTGACCAAACCGAGAGCCAGTGCTACTACTATGTAGACAGCGTTGAAGGTCGTTGGAATTCTGGTCGAGAAGAAGCAGGTGGTAACCTCGGATATAAGCCTCGCTATAAAGAAGGTTATTTCCCTGTTGCTCCCACAGACACCCTGCAAGACATGCGTACCGAAATGCTGCTCACCATGGGAGAGTGCGGTGTACCCATTGAAAAGCACCACCACGAAGTCGCTACAGGTGGACAGAACGAGTTGGGTATCCGCTTTAACACCCTAATTAAGTCTGCTGACGATCTGATGATTTATAAGTATGTCATCAAAAATGTTGCCAAGAAGTATGGCAGAACTGTCACCTTCATGCCCAAACCAATCTTTAACGACAATGGTTCCGGGATGCATACCCACCAATCGATCTGGAAGGATGGGCAACCCTTATTCTGGGGTGATGGTTACGCCAACCTAAGTAAAATGGCGCTCAATTACATCGGTGGTTTACTCAAGCACGCCCCGGCTCTGTTAGCACTTACCAACCCCAGCACTAACTCCTACAAGCGACTAGTACCTGGGTTTGAAGCGCCCGTGAACTTAGCTTATTCCCAAGGTAACCGTTCAGCTTCCATCCGCATTCCTCTATCTGGCACCAATCCCAAGGCCAAGCGGTTAGAGTTCCGTTGCCCTGATGCCACCTGTAACCCCTATCTCGCCTTCGCTGCCATGCTCTGTGCTGGTATTGATGGGATCAAGAACGAGATTGATCCCGGTGATTCTCTAGATGTGGATATTTACGACCTCTCTCCAGAGGAATTGAGCAAAATTCCATCCACCCCCGGTTCTCTAGAGGATGCTCTGGCAGCCTTAGAAAAGGATCATGCCTTCTTGACTGAATCAGGAGTATTCACCGAAGATTTCATTACCAACTGGATTGAATTCAAACTAGACAACGAAGTCAATCCCATGCGGTTGCGGCCTCATCCTTACGAGTTCGCACTCTACTACGATGTCTAGTACTTTGTCAATGGTTAACTAAGACCATTAGCCATCCTTAAGGGTGGCTTCTTTATTTATTTGTAACTCTTTATTAATTAATATTTCAGATCACTCAGAAGTGACGAACACGTTGGAGGTTTGTACAGGTTAAATGTTGCACCCCACTCATCTTAGATTGATGTTATTACTGAATCACGCTTTTTGCTACTACGATCTCCAGTAACTTCTTATGTTAGAGACTACAGTAGACTGGGGGTATCTTCGGTGAAACTTAGAAATAATTCCTGTCCCCAATTCAACGACCGTTCCCCTATCGGATCAGACGTGGGTTTGGTCCGGGTATAGCTAATAAAATCTATGACAGTTGCATATCCTCACAAATCAAACAACGGCATGGGTGCTCGTGAAATCCTGCCACATGTGGTACGCGATCGCAAACTTCACCTGGTCATGCTCAACCGCTATCGCTACAACGAACAACACAGTTGCCTGGATCTCACGGATTTGGTAGAAAAGCTGGATGGTCAGCCAAAAGAGCTCGTGCGGGATCTATCTCATCACATTGCTGACGAAGCTCGTCATGCCATGTGGCTGACTGACCTACTCATGGAACTAGGAGCAGATATTGGTAAGCCCCCTGGAGTGTCCTACATCAAGGAATTTGATCGACTAATCGACCAGGAAAGCTATAAACAACAAGGAAAGCTCAACGATGGACTGATCGCTGGTTTGGCAGCGATTAATGTCACCGAAAAACGGGGATGTGAGTACTTCTCAGCCCACATCAAAGCATTGAAAGAGGCACCGAAAACTGAAGAAAATATTAAGATTATCAAAACCATTGAACGGATTTTCCCAGAGGAAGTTGGTCATGTCCGTTGGGGGAATCGGTGGTTGGCACAAATTGCCAAGAAAAGCCCAGAACATCGACAGAAGGTCGAACAGGCAAAGCGCCAGTATGTAGCGATAGAACAGGCGGCTTATGAATCTGGTATAGATCTGATGGCAGGTGCTGAACTGCGCCGAATCAATAACTTGCTGGAGGTTGCCAATACCTTGCCAGTGTGGGAACGTCCTCAGTACCTGATCGAGCGCTTACCCCAAACCTTGCTAGCCCCTGAACTACAAATGACCAGGATTCAGGTAGCACAAAAGGCTTGGCAGCAAGATCCACAAGGGTTTATAGAAAAATTTGTGCCAATGTTTTTGAACGGTCTGAATCAGGTATCTAAAAATCAGCAAAAAGCTGTCTCCTAGAAAATTGCTCAAGCAGTCAGAAGCTGATCAAGCGCCTTTGTTAGTGTTGTGGTCTCTCAAAGGTAAAATCTAAGAAAAGGGTTCAAGGCAAAAGGTTAAGGCAAAATCATTTTTTACCCTTGACCCTTTCCTTATTACCTGTCTAACCTAATTCCATGTCTCGACCCTTGATTTAAGAAAATTAACCAACGTGTCAAGAAGCATAGCTACAGGTGATACTGGGTCTTAGGCAAACCCCAAGACCAGCACAGAGAAATTGATTATGACAAACCCACAGCCGAATCCTGACACTCTATCTAGTCAAGACTTGTCAATGGCAGAAATCGTTGCCAGTGAGTTCAACCAGACTATGACTGCCGTTAACTATGTCGAAAACATTGAAACGGTCATCTCCAGCCTGGAACAAAACAATAGCGCTATGGTAAGCCACAGTGAAGAAGGCTACTTGTGGAAGTTTCAGTACGGTAGCGTGGAAGTATTCGTTCAGCTCACTGGTTCCACAGATGATGATACCTTTACAGCTTGGTCTTCTGTGATGAATCTACCTGCCAAGGACGAGGCAACATTGATGCGCAAGCTCCTGGAAATGAACTGGTATGACACCTTTGAATCTCGCTTTGCTATTGTTGAGGATCAAGTTGTCGTGTTATCCACGCGAACTGTTGCTGAATTGTCCCCAGGAGAAATTTCTCGCGCCATTACCGTGGTAGCCACTATTGCCGATGACAATGATGACTTATTACAAGCTGAGTTTGGTGCGGCCTAGAATCTTCTGATTCAAGTTGATGTTAGCACACAGGTGAAGGCTTGTGACAGATAAAGCTTAAAACATACCAGTTAATCAATAGCGCGAACAAATCAGCCAACAATGGCATTGTTTCATACTTCAGACTTACCACTTGAGACTTCTGATAGTTCAGACTTAGCACTTCAGAGTTCATCCTGGCGTTTAATTCCCTTACTACAGGCATCAGGGCGGCTTCAGATGGCCATTGACCAGTGGCTACTAGCCCAGCACCAACGGGGAAAACATTCCCCAGTATTGCGATTTTATACCTGGGCATCACCAACCATCTCTCTTGGCTACCATCAACGCCGTTGGCCTGAGTTCTGGGAACAACTCACTTGGGCATCACAACCAGTAGAGCTGGTAAGGCGTCCCAGTGGTGGTAGAGCTGTGCTACATCAGGGAGATTTGACCTATATGGTGGTTAATTCCGGATTGACTGGTAAACGTCTTGATGCCTATCACCAAATTTGTGAGTTTTTGATTCAGGGGTGGCGCTCCCTTGGTGTAGAGTTGCACTATGGTTCAGCTGGACGGGGGTATATTAACAATCCCAACTGTTTCGGGACTGCTACTGGTGCCGATTTAGTGTTGGCAGATGGTTCTAAACTGATTGGTAGTGCTCAATTGCGCCGTGGTAATGTGATTTTGCAGCATGGCTCAATTCGCTTAGAACCAGATGCTCGACTGTATACTCACGTGTTTGGGAAAGCCCCCCCTCCCTTTCATCTACCCATGGCTCAACAGGGAGATACCTTAATAAACATTGTGGTGGATGCCCTAACTCATGCTGCTGCTGATTGTTTTGGTGTGGAGTTGGTAGAGAAGCCTTTATCAAATCAGGAGTGGCAAGAAATTCTGGCTTCGGTAAATAGCCCATCAGATCAATAGCTCATCAGAACAAATCTGCTTGAACACCCATAGTTAAGGCTGATTAGAAAGCAGACAAGGACAAGTTTTTATCATGGGTATTAATCTATAAATGATTCGGCAAAGCCGTTCGCGTTTGGCCGTAGGCTAAAGCGTGGCCGGAGGCCTCCGCTGCGCGAACAGGACTTAAGCAAAAGTAGGTAACAAACTCGCTTATGTCTGAAGTTACTCCCAGAAATGACTTGGGGGTGATGACTTGTAAACTCCGAATCTTGTTCCGAGCCAAATATACTCCTGGCTCGTTTCTCAATCTTTGACAATAACTGCCATAAATACCGCCTCCTGTCAGTATTTTCCCTGAGGGTAAGTTCAAGGTAAGTTTATATAATCCTAAACAAGCACCTTTTTCAGTAATAGCTTCAAATATGCACCAGCACAGATGAATCAGGTTACCCATTTTTTTGTCCGGCTTAGGGTTTGCTAACTTTAATAAGTTAACTCATTTATTAAAATCAATTTATAATCACTAAATTTTATAGAATTATAACTCAAAAAAAATATTTTATTTATTAAAATAAAATTATACTTAGACATGGTTAAGGGATAATAAATTATAGATATTTTTCAATTTATGAGTAAATCGATTTGTGTTGATAGGACCCTAAGCCAGTGACATACGATCAAGACAAAAATCTCATCTTAGTTGTAGATGATACACCCACCAATTTATCAGTCATATCCCAGGCTTTGCACAATTCTGGTTTTACGGTTGCTGTGGAAACAGATGGTGAAAGCGCGATTGAACAAGTTAACTATAATCAACCGGATCTAATTCTATTGGACGTAATGATGCCAGGAATTGATGGATTTGAGACTTGCAAAAGACTAAAAGCAAACCCATTAAATCGAGACATCCCGGTAATTTTCATGACCGCACTGACTGACACAGTTGATAAGGTCAAAGGTCTTTCCATCGGAGCCGTCGATTACATCACCAAACCCTTTCAACAAGACGAGGTATTGGCTAGAGTAAGGATACATCTACAACTAAGACATTTGACTAGAACCCTTGATGAGCAAAATGCCCGTTTGAAAGAAGAAGTTGCGGAACGTGCGGCGGCGGAAACGAGGTTAAGTAAGACTTTCCAACAGCTTAAGGAAGCCCAAGAGCAAATTATTGCCACAGAGAAACTAGCATACCTCGGCACGTTAACTGCAGGGGTTGCCCATGAACTGAGGAATCCTCTCAACTTTGTTAACAATTATGCCGAAGGTTCGATGGAGTTAGCTGAGGAACTCATCGAAGAATTTAAAATGCAATTAGAGCATATAGAAACAACAACAGCTAGCTATATCAAAGAAACCTTGACAGAACTGCGAGACAATTCTCTCGCTATCAAACGTCATGGTCAAAGAGCCGAGGGCATCATTCAAAGTATGATGCAGCATGCTCGAACTGACAGTACTCAACTCCAACTGACTGACCTCAATACTGTATTAGCCCAAGCTATCCAGTTGGCTTATCACAGTGTTCGTGCCAAGAATCATCAGTTCAATGTCACGATTAAAACTGACTATGATGATTCCATTGGTCAACTGGAGTTGGTGTCTAGTGATATTAGTCGTGCCTTCATTAACATTATCGAAAATGCTTGCTATGCCCTCCAGAGCAAGCAGAATAACATCGGTGAAGCATTTACCGCCATGCTTTGGGTGAAGACATTGCGCTTAAGTGACTCAGTAGAAATTCGGATTGGTGATAATGGTACTGGTATCCCGCCTGAAATTAAGGAGAAGATCTTCCATCCTTTCTTTACTACTAAACCTACGGGAGAAGGAACAGGCTTAGGATTATCCTTAACCTATGATATTATCATTGGACAGCATAGAGGAACACTGAATGTAGACACTGAATTGGGAGCTTATAGCGAATTTATAATTTGTCTACCCTTAAGGAATTTAGACAGCAGCAACTGAAAGTCCTTTGGTTATCAGACATTTACAAACCAGCAAACATAATCAAATAACTTTACTACTATAGACTGTTACTTAGTCAAGGGTTAATGGGAATTATATAGATATATCACGTCCGGTATTTTAGTAGTGTTCATAATAAACGTTTTTTTTGTAATGGCTAATAAGTCATGGCTAATCGGTCATGGCTAATAAGTCATGGCTAATAAGTCATGGGTAAGCCAAATTCCAAATTCCTTATTTTACTTATTACCCATTACGAACTATTAAAACTAAATGGTAATCCTCAATGGGAGATAAAATTACATGACATCTGCAAAAAAAATCATCCTTGTTGTGGATGATGAGCTGGAATTAGAACGTCTCATAAAACAGCGACTTAGAAAACGGATCAGAACTCAAGAGTTGGACTTTTTATTTGCGCATAATGGCTCTGAAGCGCTCGAAATCCTAAAATCTTCAAAACGAATAGATCTGCTCTTAACTGATATCAATATGCCTGAGATGGATGGTCTGACTTTGCTAGGGTTTATCCCTGAAGTTGACCCAACACTTAAAGCAGTGGTGGTATCAGCTTATGGGGATATGAAAAATATTAGGACAGCGATGAACCGTGGTGCTTTTGATTTTCTGACCAAACCAATAGATTTTCAGGATTTGGAAATTACCATCAATAAAACCCTAAAGTTTGTCGCTCAAGTTAGAGAACAACAGCAGCAAATCCGACAGGCTCATAAACAGCGTCAACTTTACTTGCAGGAACTAATCAAAGCTAAAGAAATAGCTGAAAAAGCTAACTATGCTAAGACCCAATTTATAGCCAACATGAGCCATGAGTTTCGCACGCCTCTAAATATTATTATTGGTAATAGTGAGTTATTACAAGCTCGGGCTCAAAAGTCGGATCCAGAATACTTTATTCCCCGGCTAGAGAAGATTCAAAACTCTAGTTGGCATCTGCTGAATTTATTTAACGACATACTTGACCTATCGAAAATGGAAGTAGGTGAGCTAGAAATCAATGAAGAAAATACAGAGATATCCTCATTGATTGAAGAAGTGATAAGCAATGTGCGTCCTTTATCGGAAAAGAACAACAATACCTTAGAAGTCATCTATTTGAACAACCCTGGCAGAATCCGTACTGACCCCACCAAAATGCGCCAAATCCTGCTTAACTTTCTCAACAACGCTTGTAAATTTACAGAGCATGGCACTGTTAATTTGATAGTCAAAAAGAGTGATGGGACAGCAGAGATTGACGATCAATTTAATTTAGAATCTACAATGATTCCTGATCTTGGTCAACACCAAAGAACTAAACCATCAATCACATTTCAAGTCAGTGACACCGGTATTGGCATCAGTCCAGAGCAACATTCAAAGATTTTTGAACCGTTCACTCAGGTAGATGAGTCGGACACCCGCAAGTATGGTGGGGCTGGCTTGGGTTTAGCGATCGCGAAAAAACTCTGTCATCTGATGGGGGGTCAGATAACTGTGGACAGTGAATTGGGTAAGGGAACGACCTTTACCGTTTCCCTACCCATAGAATTGGTTTAACAATCATTATTCATTAATGATTTTTACCCAATGGTTATCCTTGTATCCTTCAAGCTACCCTACACCGAATACGGGGCGAACAACCGTAGGCCAAAAGGTCACCCGTGCCCGTTCAACCTGCAACCCTCAATCCTAAACCGTCCTTAGAGCTGTATCAATCCACTGCTTCAGGGTGGGTAGCACTTCCTCAACGGAGAGTTCTGTCGATGTGTGGGTAGCCCGTTCCACCACTTCTACTTTGCCATCTTTAAGGGATCGCCCAGTCACAATCCGGTAGGGAATCCCAATTAAATCAGCATCTTTAAACTTGACCCCAGCTCGTTCGTTGCGGTCATCAAGCAGGGTTTCGATACCTGCTTCATTGAGTTGAGTGTAAAGTTTTTCTGCTGCTGCCATCTGCTGGGTATCTCCCACATTCGGGATCGTGATAATCACATGGTAGGGTGCGATCGCAACTGGCCAGATAATCCCATCCTTGTCATAGGATTGCTCTACAGCTGCTTGAGCTAACCGAGACACTCCCACCCCATAACAGCCCATACATAACGGAATTTCTTCCCCTTGCTCACTGGTGTAGGTAGCCCCCATCACAGATGAGTATTTCCTCCCCAACTGGAAAATATGGCCAACTTCAATTCCGCGAGCGCTTTGTAGGGTTTGATTCGGGTCATGGATGGCGCGATCGCCTGGACTCGCCTTACGGACATCCACCACTAGCTTCGGTAACTGGAATTGCTCACCCCAATTGGCACCAACTACGTGATAGCCTGACTCATTGGAACCAGTAGTAAAGTTTTTCAGTTCCACTGCTGTTTGATCTACCAACCGCAAAAACTGAGGCGCAATATCTTTAGTTGGTTTGATGTAATCATCTGCCAAATCAGGTGCCATGTAGCCCAAAGGTAGAGGTTTCGATGCCCATTTTTCCTGGGTAGCCACCTCTGGTACGGTCATGGCTAAAACCGTTGTGGCATCGTATTGGTCTGCCAATTTCACCAGTTCATTCTGTAACTTCACCTCATTTACATCTTGATCCCCCCGAATGCTCACCAAAACCAACACCGTCATCCCGTTGTCATAGACAATTTGGTAAAGAACATTTTTAACCACACTAGTGGCAGAGCACTTCAGAAATTGACAGAGGGTATCAATAGTTGAGGTGTTTGGAGTTTCTAGTTTTTCATAAGTGTTATAGGGTGAGGGCTCTAGGTCTGGTGGTAAGGAAACTGCTTTTTCCACATTGGCAGAATACTTGCCATCCTCCGTGTAGAGAATCTCGTCTTCCCCAGCATCAGCCAGAACCATAAATTCTTGAGAACCCGAACCCCCAATCGCCCCAGAGTCAGCCTCAACCGCTCTAAACTCCAAACCACTGCGGCTAAACATATTTCGATAGGCTTGATCCATCGCCTGATAAGTCTTTTTCAGGCTTTCTTCATTGGTATGGAAGGAGTATGCATCCTTCATAATGAATTCCCGTCCGCGCATCAGGCCAAATCGGGGGCGAATTTCATCTCGGAACTTAGTTTGAATTTGATACAAGTTTAGAGGTAATTGCCGATAGGAGCGAATCATGTCCTTAGCAATAGTAGTGATTACCTCTTCATGGGTTGGTCCAAGTCCCAATTCCCGCTTTTGTCGGTCAATCAGAGCAAACATAATGCCCTCAGCTTTCGTATAGGTGTCCCAACGACCCGATTCTTTCCACAGCTCAGACGGTTGTAGCTGAGGCAGTAGACACTCTTGAGCACCTGTGGCATCCATTTCCTCCCGCACAATCTGAGAAACTTTTTTCAGGACACGCCACATCATGGGTAAATAGGCGTAGATGCCACTGCCAATACGTCGAATATAACCCGCACGGAGCAAAAGTTTATGGCTGGGGATTTCTGCTTCCACTGGGTCTTCCCGCAGTGTCACCAACAGCATCTGAGACAGTCGCATTACTTACTTCCTTTTTAGACCAAACCACCATTATCTCATCAGTTTAAAACTTTCATCAACAGTATGTCAGCCACGATTGACAAACTCTTCACCCTCTGAGAAGGTATGTGATTATATGCTAGTTTCTAGTTTAATTTAAATTAGCATAATCGTGATTATAGACATTTTAGCTCGCGAAGCTTTACGTTTCCTTGGTTACCATCGGAGCTTTAAATAAACTAGATAGAAATAATATCAACCAAAGCAACCAATCCTATATTAACCAGATTATTATGGATAACAAAAAAAATATTAAATACGTAACTATTTATAAATTTATTCAAACATATATCAAGAAAACCAAACTATATTTTAGTGAGCGTCATCAAACCTATTTATAATAAAATCTATGATAAATTACATATAGTTAGTTAAAACTATAAAATTTTCTGGACCTAGTTTAGTTTTTTAATATTTTTTAAGGGATTTTGCAATTTATTTTTAATGGTTAAAATGATCATTTTAACCATTAGCTAAGACTATTAATTATACTAATACTAATTGTCTCAAAAACAAATTATCGATAAGGTCTAGTTTTACAAAACACCTTAAGCTAGGACTAAGCTGACTAGTTTTACAGATAATCATGCTTCCAGACAAAGTATAAAAATTTTATGAGCTGGAAGACTTATCAGATTTATAGCAAAAAATGCAGCAGTAAACAAAAAAAAATAATAATTATCTTGATATTGTATGTATATTGGCAATTAAAAATAATAAAATAAAATCATAAAAATAATACTCTTAATACTCTCAAAACGAGATACTTAATTAACGGATATCAGTAGATGGATAAACTCCTTAGCGCTTAGAATTACCTAACCCATTGCTGAGGAGTATGAACTAAAACTAAATATGCTGTCATGTACAGCATTGTAGACGTAAAATTAGTGTTGTAACCAGTAGAGAAACCTCAGGAATATACCCTAGATGAATTACTAGCCAATGAAGTCGAAATCAGTGAAGAGGTTCACTGGGGTAAACCAGAAGGTCGAGAGGTGTGGTAGGCTTCTGTGAGTGCGAATTACCTTTTGGACAACTTCTAGTCACCAAAAAAGGAACAGATTAAACTTTGGGTATTGAACTACGCAGTTACGTATACATAGACAGCTTGCAGCCTCAGCACGCCGCTTACATGGGAACAGTAGCGTTAGGATTTTTGCCCTTACCAGGAGATACCTCCCTTTGGATTGAAATCTCACCAGGTATTGAAATTAACCGGATTACCGATATTGCCCTCAAATCCACTGCCGTGCGTCCAGGAGTGCTGGTGGTCGAACGGCTTTACGGACTTCTAGAGGTGCATGCTAATAAACAAGGGGAAACCCGTACAGCTGGCAAAGCAATTTTAGATGCACTAGGCGTCCGGGAACAGGATCGGCTCAAACCTCGGGTCATTTCTAGCCAAATTATCCGTAATATTGATGCCCACCAGACCCAGTTAATTAATCGCACACGGCGGGGTCAAATGTTGCTAGCAGGGCAAACCCTATATGTATTAGAAGTTGAGCCAGCTGCCTATGCCGCCCTAGCTGCCAATGAAGCAGAGAAATCCGCCTTAATTAACATCTTACAAATTAGTGCAGTGGGCAGCTTTGGACGCCTCTACCTAGGCGGAGAAGAACGGGATATATTAGCAGCGTCTCAAGCAGCGCTGACAGCTATTGAAAGCGTGAGTGGTCGTGAACATCCTGCTGCCAAGCGCAAGGAATAGAAAGGAATTCTTGCTGACCTGATCCCTTAATGTAGTGCCATTGAGTTAAAGTCTTTGTTGGCACCGCTACATAATGTGAAGGAGAACCTCAATGGCCAATCTAGAACATCTTGCTCTACTCAAACAAGATCCATTGAGATGGACAGAATGGAGAAAGACAAATCTAGATATAGAACCAGACCTTAGGGAAGTTAACCTCAATGGGGCTAACTTTGAAAGAGTAAACTTAGCAAAAGCTAACCTAAAAAAGGCAAATCTAGGCAATATTAAACTGATTAGCGCTAACCTCAGCCAAGCTAACCTCAGTAATGCCAATCTCCAAGATGCTGAACTGATCAAAGCTAAACTGATCTCGGCAGAGCTAATTGGGACTAAACTTATAGCAGCTAACCTGATCTCGGCTGACCTAAATGGTGCCAATTTAATTGGGGCTGACTTGACCCTAGCTAACCTCATGGAAGCTGATTTGAGTAATGCTAACCTAATTGGCACTAGCTTGCTCAAAGCTAATCTCTCAGAAGCAGATTTAAGTGGGGCAAAGCTAAGACGGACTAACCTGGTTGAGGCTAACCTTATGGCTGCCAATCTCTGCCATGCTAATCTGAGCAATGCTAATCTTCATCAAGCTGAACTGATTGGGGCTTACCTATACAAAGCTGAGTGTCCAGGGGCTAACCTAGCAGAAGCTCACCTGAGTGGAAGCTATCTGTTTGGAGCTAACCTAGCAGAGGCAGACCTTTACGGGGTTGACATTAGATGGGCGAACCTTACTAAAGCTAATTTAAGCGGGTCTAACCTCACTACAGCTAAGCTGAGGGGCGCTAACCTCAGTAAAGCTAACTTAACTGGGGCTACTATCATTGAAGCTGAACTAAGCCAAGCTAATCTAAGGGAAACAATTATGCCTGATGGAACTATCCATCCTTAGATCACCACATCTGATCACAATCAATCAAACCTTTGATTAATCAGTTAGTGCTGCAAATATCATCCAACAGACAAAATCGAGCAGACACCGATGAGTCATGCCCAACCGCCCCTAGAATTTATCCCACCAGCATTCAATCCCCTAGTGCTCCAAATGACCCAACTAGTGCTACCTAGTTGGCTGCGTTGGAATTCAGGGATTACCCAAATTCAAGCAGACAATGTTGACATTTTGGTGGACTTGTATCGTCAGTTTCAGGAGGGTAAGATTCGCTTCATGATGGCATTTCGCCATCCCAGCGTTGATGATCCACCCTGTATGATGTACTTGCTGAGGCGATTAGTGCCACAAGTAGCCAGACAAAAAGGCATATCCCTGCAACAACCGATTTATGCTCACTTTATCTATGACCGGGGCATACCCCTATGGGCAGGCTCTCATGTCGGCTGGCTTTATTCTCGCTTAGGTTGTACCCCCGTCCATCGGGGCAAAGCTGACTGGACGGGATTACGTTCAGCTCGTGACTTATTTGCCAATGGTTCTTTGCCGATGGCAGCAGCCCCAGAAGGTGCTACCAATGGTCACAATGAAATTATTAGCCCCCTAGAACCCGGTGTCGCTCAATTAGGATTTTGGTGCATTGACGATTTACTCAAAGCTGGACGCTCTGAAGAGGTTTTGATTGTGCCAGTGGGAATTCAATACAGTTATATTAAAGCTCCCTGGCAATCTCTGGAGAAGCTTTTAAGTGAATTGGAAGCCGATATTAGCATTGAACAAGACAGGTTGACGTCCGAACCATTAACCCCAACTAACCTAAAACCCTTTCAAGTTACTCTTTACCAACGACTCTATCGCTTAGGTGAACACTTACTATCCTTAATGGAGGAGTTTTACCGCCAATACTATCATCAAACTCTACCAAATCCTGTGGTATCAGAAGAACAGTTTGACAGGGATAATGCCTCACTACCAGCTCGCATCCAAGTCCTACTAGATACGTCCCTCAAGGTAGCAGAAAAGTATTTTGACTTGCCAGGGAAGGGGAATCTAATTGACCGTTGTCGTCGCTTAGAACAGGCAGGCTGGAATTACATATATAGAGAAGATTTCAAGGATATGAAAGCTCTCTCTCCCATACAAAGGGGACTAGCTGACCACATTGCTTCCGAAGCAAGCCTGCGGATGTGGCATATGCGACTGGTGGAAACATTCGTGGCACTTACAGGTCAATATGTGCTTGAAAAACCCACCGTCGAGCGGTTTGCTGAGACCAGCTTACTGGTATGGGATCTGGTCACTCGCCTCAAGGGTCGCAACCCCTTTGATCGTCCTCGATTAGGTAAGCAAAGGCTACAGATGAGAGTTGGTCAACCAATATCAGTCTCTGAGTTTTACCCAGCCTATCGAACCAGTCGTCATGGTGCTAGACAAGCTGTAGTTGACCTCACTCATGAGCTGCAAACCTCTATGGAAAGTCTGATCATAACTTGACAATATTCTCTGAATAAGTAATAATTTGGAACATTATTTTTATCCTTAACCTAAAGTTAACCAAAATTCCACTTTGATTAACTTTAGGTTAAGGTTTGGACTGTGACTATCCTGAGTCCACTCAACGTCAATCTCAAGAGTCTGGCTTGCTAGACGTCAGACTGGGACGATGAACAAACTAGTATTACCCCAAACCAAAACCATTGGAGAATGGAGTTATCTGGGAATTGCTGAAACACTTCCAGAAAATGCTTAGTCACGAAGCCGCCGTTCTCCAAGATCGAGATCCAGAACAGCTGCACCAAATGCGTATCGGAATGCGGCGCTTGCGTACCGCCATCACTAGTTTTACCCCTGCCTTAGACTTGCCCAAAGCAGCCTCTGAAAAACAGATTGGTAAGATTGCCCGTATTCTAGGGAGTCTTCGAGATCTAGATGTCCTCCAAGAAACCCTCCACAAAGGTTACCAACCCAAGTTACCCACCAAAGAACGGAAAGCATTGAAGCAAGCCTACGTTTACTTGGAAAAAAAGCGGTGCAAAGCTTTAAAACAAGTTCGGGACGTTCTGCAAGGTAAGCCACACCAAAAGCTTAAGCAAACCTTAAAACTGTGGCTCAAAAAACCCACCTATAAAGAAATGGCTCAGATGCCAGCGGCTGCGGTATTACCTGATTTACTCTTACCCATTGTCAGCAGCCTGTTACTCCATCCGGCTTGGCTAGTGGGCGTTGATCTTCAGGATACTGGTAGCCAAACTCCCAAGCCGCTGAAACCAGCAGCAGTTGAATCTCTGCTAGCCATTCGTGGGTCAGTGATTCACGATCTACGAAAGCAAGCCAAGCGGGTGCGTTACCAAATGAATCTATTTACTGAACTCTATAGTCCTACCTATAAGGACTATGTGGAAGATATGAAGCAAATTCAAGGCCTCTTAGGTGATATTCCACGACAGTATGGTTTTAGACGAATTCTTAAACTCTGTCTTTCACTTGGACCTAAAACATAAGGCTCCCCAGTTGGCTGAGTTGCTACAGGCCAACCGCTACAAATCATGGCAACAGTGGCAAACCTTACAACAGAATTATTTGAAGCCCGAAACCAGGCAAGCCTTTCGCCAAATATTGCTGACTGATTCAGGCAACTGATAGGTTTTATGCTGGTGTTAGTGTATCTTGGTTGAATGAATTGTATAAAATGTGCTACCCTTTTAGATATTGAAGTTAACGTAAGGAGAGGGTCGCCTTAATCAAAAAGTTTTAACCATGCATCTGCATAGCCTGCCGACCATAAAGGCTAACCTGTCTAAGGCGCGCGTCTTTAACCATAAAATGGACTCTCTCTATCGGTTTCGTCTCCAGGGATGAATTTTTCCAAATAGTGTTAATATAAAAAGTAAGGGTCTCAAAAAAAACTGGGTATTGACCCTACTCAGCTACCCTCGGTGCGTTCGCGTAGCGTGGCCATAGGCTAGGGAAAGTTACGCCCATGGAAATAACAACCAACGCTGGTTGTGCCTGGGAATCTCCATTCGTATTAGGATGGAGAGGTTCAATAACATAATAGATACAACACTTTGTTCTTTTTCCTTTCTCAGAGTCATGGGTTTTGGCAAAAAACCTTAGGCAAGACTGATTCCCTTGCTTATCTGCTCAAAAAGCAGTAATGGTTTTTAACCTGTTAGGGAACTGAAAGTGTAAAAGAAAAGATAGAAGTGGTCTTATAGGAGCTTTTTGCTTGATGGACTATATAGAAAAGGTTTTGGAAAAAATTCAAGAATGGGCGCGCAAGCTTATTGAAGCGCTATTAGGTCCTGAGGCTCAGCCTGAACCAGAACCAATCCCCATTCCTGTTAATGACCCAAGGTGTCGTCGGAATTAGATAGTTATTGTGTCCGGTGATCCTCGAAAACGTCTAAGTATCCTGGTTCTCCATGGTCCCAATCTTAATTTACTGGGACAGCGAGAACCAGGTATTTATGGATCTGTAACCTTGGATGAGATTAACTATATCCTAGAGGAAGAAGGGCAAAGGCTTGAGGCAAGCGTGACAGCGTTGCAGTCTAATCATGAAGGTATCTTAGTCGATAAGATACATGAAGCTTTAGGACACCACGACGGGATTTTAATTAATGCTGCTGCTTATACCCATACCAGTGTGGCTATTCGAGATGCAATAGCTGCCGTAGCCTTGCCAACTGTAGAAGTTCATCTGAGCAACATCTATCAACGAGAAGCTTTTAGACATCATTCGTTCATTGCACCAGTGGTAGTTGGTCAGATTAGTGGTTTTGGAGCTAACAGCTATAGACTGGGGTTACAGGCTCTAGTGCTGACATTGAGAAAATCGATTGGTAATTAAAATCAAAAAGGTTATGGGTGCTGCCTTGCGGGTTGAAAAAGGCAATTTAAGAGCACACTAGATTTCTTGACAAAATATGGATGCGGTACTCACTTTTGAACCGATTTAGAGGTGCCTTGTTAGGTAGCCTTGTGGGAGAAATCCTGGCTGGGAGTGGCTGCCAAAAGTTACCACCAGCTCAAGTAAGATTTCGACCGCTTTCCCTTGGGGATGCTGGTCTGAGTAAGGCGATTTCCGATTGGAGCAAGATTGCTACTTGTGGTATTGAAAGTTTGATTCGCTGTGGCAACCTCGATTTAGGAGATTGGTTAGTCCACTGTGAAAAGGCTCAACCCTCTATCCTTTCATTAAAAGGGACTGCCAACAGTAGCGAAGCAGCAGTAGCAACCTTACCAATAGCATTATTTTTTCATGAAGATGAAGTCAAGTTGCGCCAAAAGCTGCTACAGGCAGCAGCAATTTGGCAAAATGATTCTGAAAGGTTTGAGAGTGTCTTGACTATAGGTTGGGCAATAGCGATCGCCCTTACCGAAAAACTTGACTGCCCTAACCTGATTTCCCGAATCATTGCCTACCTAGGAAACTATGAAAATCAAAATACCTGGGTGGAACAATTGGAACAAGTACAAAGTCTACTGGAGCTTGGGGCAAGTTTAGAACAAACTGTTATCCAGCTGCGTCGAGAGCAAAGGCGTAGAAATGAGTCTGAGGATGACTGCTCTTTATCGATTGCCTTAGCATTGTACTGTTTCCTAAACACCCCAGAAGATTTTCGCCTCTGTGTAACTCGTGCAGCTATTACAGGCTATCAATCACAAACTACTGCTGCCTTAACAGGTGCTTTAGCTGGTGCCTATAACGGTATCATCGGTATTCCAGTGCCCTGGCTGGTGGCTCTTAACCTCAACAGTACTGGGGTTCACCCATGGCAATTAGCAGACCAGTTGTTGGCAGTGTGGTCAGGTGTATATGACGTTTCAGCGATAGCTCAGTTTCAGAAGCTAGCTGTGGTAGCACCAAGGGTGATCGGATCTCGATAAGCTGTTCAATCAAAGGACTTTCAAACCAAAAATTAAGCTCCACCTACAAGGGGCTTTAACCTGAAACGTGATGGTACATACAATTTTCATGGCCTGTGTTGCACCCGTAGTGTTGAATTTGCTACCACAGCTATAGGTAAAACCAATATAAACCAGTTAAACTAAGATGATCTAAAAAAAACACTGGCTTCTGAGCCTTGTAAACTAAAAATCAGTCAAGTCTGGAATTATATTCTGTTACTGACCCCGCAATAAAGGGTGCTTATGGGGTAAGACTTAAGCCTAAGTGTGACTAGACCATTGAGCCTAATCCTGGTAAGAACTTCCAGCCACAACCCCTAAGCTGGAGTATCTGCAAGACTGCTTACTTCAGTCGCGGTTAACGATCGGAATCATCACGGTGCGCACCTCCTAGGCCGCGAGCAATCCCTCGCGGCCTAGGGTCGCACCGCTTGGATTAGGTGGTCTGCATGGACTTACAACTCCATGATTGAGGATTATCTCAATGGGAGTAGCTATTTTATCACCAACTCGACAGCGACTAATGAGAATTACCCCAAGTTCCCCTAGGGAATCGATTAAAGAAAGAAAAGCTAAAGTTGTAAATAATGATGTAGGCGTATTTACGCTGAAGTTGGTCTGTGAATCATCTGGAAGTCAAACCCAAGCAATAGCCATGGGGATTGACCAAGGTAACCACGAAACCATAATCGGCGTAAAGTCAGTCTATACCACTTTAATCAAGTTTTCTGTTCGCAAACTCCAGTTACTGTTACAGTATACAAGGCGTGATTGTAATTGGAAGTTTCCCACGCAACCTGCGCTCTACCCATGTCAAATGAGTGGATTTAAAATGAGTGGAGGAAAACTTTCCAGTGTTTTTTATGAATAATCAATAAATGTAGATGTCTTTAAGCAAAATGCCACCACCACACAGCAAATTGTGAGCAGACCGCTACTGTTACCAGACATTGCCATTCCTGTGCTATGAAAACGTTCAATTCGCTGACACAGCCGATCACGCAATTACGGCGAACATCTCAGCACCTTCGCAGTTTTTTGGGATTTAACTCCTCTAGTGCTGCAAAATCCTCAGTTAGCCAATCACAGCAGGAGAATTTAAAAGGACAACCTCTACAGCTCACAGAATCTCCAAGCCATTGTGAAGGCACTTCCACTAGCCTAACTTCAGGAAAAAATTGGGGCAAAAGCCAGCACCAACTTCAACAGAAAATTACTCTACCTGTAATGTGGACTTTAGCAGTGGTTTCCCTGACCAGTGTTATGGGAGGGCGCTTTTACAATCAGCCACAGCTAGATGTAGACACAGTAGCACCACAGACAGTCCGGGCACCATTCGATGCTCTGGTTGAGGACTCTAAGACAACGGCTGAAAGACGCAAAGAAGCTCAAAGAGGTGCTCAACCAGTCTTGATGATTGACCAATCTGTTACAGAAAGAATTTCTCAAAATCTTGAGAAGTCTCTGGACGCTGTGGAAGAACTTCGCACTAACAGCGGTGTTTTTCCTTTTGTAAAGACTGATGTACTATCCATCGCCACCCAGCGGTATTTGCGCCAAAGTAAGGAATGGGAATGGCGGGCTATCTTGGCATTTTCAGATATCGATAACCATGTCAACGGGTTTGATTCTCAAGCCAAACCACCGACTCCGGCAGAAAATTCATTAAATGTAGCTTTTGTTGAGGCAGTAAGTGAACTGCAAAGCTACCGTCAACAGTCTTCTGAACAAGAGTTCTCAGCTCTGATTGAGTCAATATCTGCTGCTCGCCAACAGTACGCTCAGGTGTTGCCTCAGCTCTCAGAATACCTTAGCCCTGAATTCAGTAGCCTAGATGATGTTTCTGTACTGGATCTATCAGATCAAGATTGGCAGAAAACCCGCATCGTCATTAAGCAGGCTGCTAGTCGCATCCTGACCCAAGGCATTGTTCCAGGATTACCACCAAATCTGATCCAAGAGGCCGTGAAGGTAAACTTGAGTAGCCTTATGCCTCAGGAAGCTCAACCACTAGCTAAGTATTTACTAGTTAGAGTTTTAGAACCAAACTTGATCGAAAATAAAGAATTAACCAAGCTCATAGCAGAACAGGCAGCAGAAAAAGTGGAACCAATGATGGTTTCAGTGCGGCAAGGAGATGTGATTGTAACCGCAGGTGAAACCATCACTCAAACAGACTTTGTACTACTGGATTATTTCGACTTAAGCCGTCGAGGAATTAACTGGCCGGGTTTGATGGGATTTGGTGGCTTGGTTACTACTACGGTGGGCATCTTTGCCTTAGTGCAACGGCGAGTTCACCCGAAATGGAGACGGCGGGACTACATTTTGGTATTGCTACTGACGCTGAGTATGCCAATATCAATACTTTTCAAGAGTCCCTTCTTCAAGATTCCCTACACTATGCCTGCTATTGCTTTGTTAGTAGGGAACTTTTATGGGTCTACCATGGGCGTGACAGTGGTGGTTTTACTGACAGGCTTAGTGACCTTTAGTATGGAAGTCACTGGAGAACAAGTACTGGCAAATGTTGCTGGTGGTTTATTGGGTGCCTTGATGGCAGGACGAATGCGATCGCGAGAGGAATTGGCTGTTCTGGGAGTTGGGGTGGGCTTAACTCAAGGTGTCGTTTCCCTGATTATCAATCTGATTATTAGTGCCACGGCTAGTACAATTTGGTATGCAGTTCTGCCAGGAGCCTTGTTATTCGCTCTGTCTGGCTTAGCTTGGAGTATTGTCGCCCTGGGGCTATCACCTTACCTGGAACGTTTGTTTGACCTGGTGACACCGATTCGTCTGGCAGAATTGTCTAATCCCAACCGTCCCCTGCTCAAACGTCTAGCTACTGAGGCCCCTGGAACGTTTCAACATACTCTGTTTGTTGCTTCTTTGGCAGAAGCAGCAGCTCAAGAACTCCACTGTAATGTGGAACTGGTTCGGGCAGGTACGCTCTACCATGACATTGGTAAAATGCACGATCCGTTAGGGTTTATAGAAAATCAAATGGGTGGTCCGAACAAGCATGATGAGATTAATGATCCTTTCAAGAGTGCTGAAATTATCAAAAAGCACGTTACCGAAGGACTGGTGATGGCTCGTAAGCACCAGTTACCCAAGGCAGTGCGGGATTTTATCCCAGAGCATCAAGGGAAATTGCTGATTTCCTATTTTTATTTCCAGGCTCAGCAAAAAGCCCAACTCGAAGGTACTGGGTCTGTGGACGAGTCATATTTTCGTTATGACGGTCCAATTCCGCAATCCCAGGAAACGGGTGTAGTTATGTTAGCTGATGCCTGTGAAGCGGCCCTACGCTCACTCAAAGAGGTCACTCCGGAAACCGCTCTTACGGTGGTCAATAAAATTCTCAAAGCTCGCTGGCAGGACAACCAATTAGTCGATTCTGGGCTAACCCGGCAGGATTTATCAAAAATTGCCCAAGTGTTCATCAGAGTTTGGCAACAATATAATCACCAACGTATTGCTTATCCGAAGGGAGCACTTAATTGCCAGTCGTCTCCTAAATGAAGTACGAAGTCTCAAGTCTTGGTACAGCAATAGTATGAAACAGTATGAAACACGGAATTTCAAATCTGTTCCACCCTCTTGAATCCTGTTTCTGTACAAACACTGTGCAAGCCTTTGTCCCACTCATCAATGGGTAGTTGAGGTATATAGGCAAATTCAAATACCATGCCGATGGTAGGAATAGAATCCCACTCCGGTAAATTCAGCAGTCGGTCATAGAAACCACCACCATAGCCCAAACGATACCCCCGCTGGTCACAAGCCACAGCAGGTACAAGGATTAAATTCACATCCTTTGGCTCTAGGGTGGTAGCATTAGGTAATGGTTCTAAAATACCATAATTTCCTTTTTGCAAGGGTTCGCCCGCCTTCCAGGTATGCCAGAAGAGAGATTTTCCCACACATCTCGGTAGTCCCCAGCAGTGCTTAGTGTCTGTAAATAGGGGACTTAGATCTGGTTCTTGTCGAAAACTGAAATAGGCTAAGACTGTTTGTGACTGGGTAACTAGGGCTGAAGATTGCAGATGGGTACAGATGCGATCGCTTTTTTGCCGCCATTCTTCTACAGACATAGACTGGCGCTTTTGAAGCAGGGATCGGCGTAGTTCTGCTTTGTTCATCTGATCTTCCCTCCGCTTTGATAGGGCGATCATATCAACAAACTATGCTGATAGTGGCTAATCATACCGAGTTGCATTTAGCGATGCAGCGCGGTCTTGGGGGTTTCCCCCATGAGCGACTGCATCAAGACATGGGTAGTAGATAGGAGCTTGTTTACTCCCATCTACCAATTCCGTTCAATTGAGCCCTTAAGCAATAAATAATAGGTTAAATAATAGGTTTGAGAGCAACTTGGTATCAGTAATGGGTAATTGGCAACTGGGCTTATTACCCATTACCCATTACCCATTACCTAATCTCTCCCATTACCTAATCTCTCCTCTAGCAGGCACCAGTTACCTCTAGTAAGCACCGTTATTTTTGGGAAAAATAACAACACCAATGGTTTTCACGATGATCCATAAATCCAGCCAAAAATTCCGGAAACTGACATAGTAAACATCAATTTGCACACGGCGGTGGTAAGGTATGTCATTGCGTCCAGAAACCTGCCATAAGCCAGTAATTCCGGGTCGAATTGTCAAGACTTTATCCATGTGACGCCCGTATTTGGGCAATTCCTCTGGCACTAACGGTCTTGGACCAACCACACTCATCTGTCCGTTGAGTACATTCCAGAACTGAGGAAATTCATCTAAGCTAGTCAGCCGTAGAAATTTTCCAATTACAGTAATTCGAGGATCATCCTTGAGCTTGTAATTATCCTGAAATTCCTCCCGTATCTGAGGGGATTTTTCAATCATCTCTAGCAACATTTCGTCTGCATTTTCCACCATAGTTCTGAATTTCAGGCAAGTAAAAGGTTTGTAGTCTTTACCCACCCGCTCCTGAACATAAAAAATTGGTCCAGGTGAGCTGATCACAATTAGCAATGCCAGTAGCAGGTAAACGGGAAAAAACGAAATCAGAACTGATAGGGAAAAAGTAACATCAAACAGTCGCTTGGCAAAATTTCCGTCTAAGCGATAGCGAGTCAGATTCTTGTGTCTACGACGTGAAACGAGGGGCTGAAAACCTCGCTTCACGAATGCTCGCAATATCTTGACGGAGTTAAGTTGGCTTTCGGCAGTCATCTCACTCCTTCAATTCACACCACACGTCATAATCATAAAGCTACGAGACACTCGCTATAGCGCATAGCCAGCTAGGATATTTAATTTTTTACCAGAGAAATTAAAACTGGTAGTCTTGATAACACTTTTCCAGAAATGTCAGGTAGCGATCAGCAAAAATGTTGGGGGCAAATTTCGCAGCGTTTAACCGGCTCGCTTCCCGATTAAACTTTCCTGCCAAGGTCTCAAAGGTTTCCATGGCTTCAATCAAAGCCCCTGAGCTTTGCTCTGGAAACAATAGACCTGTACCACTGTCTAAATGTTGCCGAATATCTAGAACGGTTTCTAGTGCCCCACCAGCACCATAGGCAATCACCGGCGTACCACAAGCTTGGGCTTCCACCAGGGCAATGCCGAAATCCTCACAGGCAGCATAGACAAACCCTTTAGCTTTAGCCATATACTGCTCAACGACCTCATTGGGTTGAAATCCCATGAATTTTACATTCTTGTGAGCCAAGTTGCGAATCCCTGCTAAATCTGAGCCATCACCAATCACCACTAGAGGGTATCCCAGTTGATTAAAAGCTTGAACAATTAAAGATACTTGTTTGTAACTTACTATCCGGGAAACGGTCAGATAAAAATCTTCTTTTTCTTCCTGGAAAGGAAAACGTTCAATATTAACCGGTGGGTAAATCACTTCAGCCCTACGCCGATAGCAGCGCCAGATCCGCCGTGCTGTGTGATGAGAGTTGGCAATAAAGTAATCCACCCGATTTGCTGTAATCACGTCCCACTGACGTAACCGATGAAGCAGATAGCGAGTGATCAACCCTGGAAAACCCTGTCCCATAGAACTACTGCGCAAATAATCAAACGTCAAGTCCCAGGCATAACGCATGGGCGTATGGCAGTAACAGATGTGCAGTTGTTGGGGACTAGTAAGGACACCCTTGGCAACAGCATGGGAAGAGGAGAGAATAACATCATACTCCCCTAGTTCCAGCTGTTCAATCGCTAAGGGTAGCAGCGGCAGATATTTCTGAACCCCGTTACGAGCGAAGGGTAAGTTCTGTAGGAAGGTTGTGCCAATAGAGCGCTGATATAGATAACTCTGGGGATTTGTTGATTCAAAATCAATCAGGGCGTACAGGTCGGCATCAATGTGTTTGAGTATTTCTTGCACTACCAGTTCTGAGCCACCAGTTGCTTTGGGAGTCAACCACTCATGAACCAAGGCATATTTCATGAGATTTCAAAGGCAGATTGTTTAAATATACTACTGACAGTACTTGACAAACGAAAAATACCATATATTTGAATGGTAAATTTACTATAGACCTAACAGATAAGGTATTTTGGGTATTGCCTAACCAGGATATAAAAATATAGGGTTTTTCAGCTGCGCTCTAGACGGCGATTCTATAGCGCAGTCAGCCCACCACAAGACATCTAAACAACCTATCTGGCAATAAAGACGTCGAGGTAATAATAGGGTTTTATTAACTGTTTCAACCCGCTAGTTAGCTGAGCAGTAGGTATTAATATCCGCCACTAATTTTGGTTCTGGGGTGGTGGCTTTCTGCAAATTGCTCAAAGCTTCCTCCGCAGCTGAGCGGTCTTGCTTCTTAAAAGCCTCTACAAAGTCACGAGTCGCCTTGCTGGTATTGCGATACATCTTAATAAAACCAGCTTGATAGTCTTGGAGCTGTTCGTCCTTAACTATTATAGATTCCATGTCTTGAGATGCCCCCTCCATAGCATCAGCTGCCTGGAGCATTGCCTCGGGATCACTTGATTCTCCACCATTAGTTAGGGTTTTAGCTTCTTCAACGGCCTGGTTCGCCACTTCAATAATCTTCTGACATTCAACTTTTTTGCCACTACAGCTAACGGTCAATAAGCTCATGAGTACAGTCACCGGAACAAGGAGGAAGTACCGCGTTGGAAAATGCATTAATGCTCTCCTAATCAGTTTTGGGTACTCTCGTTTTGGTAGCATATTTTTACCATGCTGAAAAGCTTTAGCTTTAATTACACAACACTCCACTCTTCAATACAGGGCGTTCAGAGTCAGGATAGGCTGAGCGTCTAGGTGTAGGCTATTCATCCCCACCGCAAACGACGGATGGGGTATTACGCCCCTCTCAAACTCTTCCCATTTGATAACTGAACGAGATTTCTTAGTTTCGTGGCAATGCTTCGGAGCAATTTATTGTCAATAAACCTGTCAATAAGCCCCAAGAGTTTTGAGTGGTTTTGACAGGTGAAAGTATGGGAAAAAGGGAGTTTAGCCTTCTTGTTACCCCACACCCGTTCCCCCACACCCCATACCCGATCTTTTCCACACCCCATACCCAGTCTCTATAGACAAGCTTGGTGCGTAAGTCAAGAGCCAGGAAGGTCAGTCTTCCCCTGCTTCAATAGCTGTAGCAAGCTGTTGCAAGGTTTGTGTGACTTGCTCTAGCTGTTTTAGAGACTCATTTTGAGTTTCTGCCAAGGTTTGCACCGCATCACTTAGAGCAAAAAGCTGGTAGCCTTGTTGTTGAACTTGCTGCCCTTGGTTTTGTACTTGAATGACAAAGTTATCCACCCGGTCAGCCAGACGGTCTATGGTTTCGGTAGTGGCAAGCACTGCCTCTCCGATTTGTCCAACAATTAATTCCAAACGACTGATGCGGTTTTCCACCGTCAGTGACTCTTGTATGGTAGGAGTCGTGTTGTATGAAGTGTTTCCCATTTGAGCTGGTTTATCCACCGGCAACGTTTTCAATCAAACAAACATCAATATCGGCCATCAATATCGGCCATCAATATCATCGGCGCGAGGCAAACAGGCATGGAGTATGAAGTCTTGCCTAGTCTGCTATTAAATCGGGTCAGATCCGAATATCCCCTCTTAATTCGCCAAGAGTATTCTATGATTATTGGTTGAACTAGCAAAATTTCCACCCCTTTGACAGAAAACGTTTCCTAGTTTGATCGCACTCACAGCAATTTCAAAGTGACGCTTTTCAGCCAATGGCAAGTATAATGCCGGTGTTAAGGCAATTCAGACTGGGGTGATTTACCTGTTGAGAGGTTCCTCAAACTGAGCATGTCGCCCCAATTTGAGGGATTTATGCCTATCAAATTACCACAGTTTATCAATTAGCCCAATACGACTAGCCGGATAGGACGTAATCGTTGTCGGATCAAACTTCCACAACAAACCGCTAACGGTCAAAAACTTACAATGGTATTCACTTATGCAACTACTATTTCTAGTCCTGCTATGGGTAGTGCTTGGATTTTTGCTCGCCAAGCTGCTGCTCGAAATTATCCCTAAACAGTATTTCACCTGGCTTGGGGGTTTTTTGGTTTTTGCCATCATTGTCCTGCTGTTTTTCACCCCAACCAATGCCCTGGTTTCACCGATATGGACAATTCTCTCACTTCCCTTTCAACCATTGGGCTTAGCAATTCTGCTTTGGTTCCTAGGAGCAATGCGAATTAAAGGTGACAAGATCTCTAAACCAGGACCTACCTTGATTTGGACGGGATTTTTTGTCTTGCTTGTGGCCAGTACCCCTTTTCTATCTAATCGGCTGGCTCAACTTCTCGGGCCTGGAGTCGTTCAAAACCAACCTACGGTTCAAATGGCGAAAACAATTGGGTGGCAGGAGGAAACCCTCACTGCTTTTGTCCCCAATGGGGAATCAATTCAGCTTACTACTAATGCTAGTCCTTTCCCTAGGAACCCTGTGTTGGCTCAACTTGTTCCACCCAATCAAGCCATTGGCATCCGAGCTTTTATCCCTTCTATCGGAGCCCTTCAGCAGACTACCCAGGTCATTAACAGCTTCTTTAGCAATATTTACTTCCAACTACGAGGAAGACCAGTTACCAGCACAGAACTTGAATCGCCGACCGCAAGAGATGTTTCTTGAAATATAGACCTTATGTTAACGACCCACATGAACCCGATCAGGTATAGTGTGGGTTTCTGGTTTAACCGGAAGTAAACCGATACCACCCTCGGCTCTCACCTTCAGTAAGGGTCGATGATTTATCCTGATCTGGGATTTCCTTGAGGGTAAGTACTGACCGGTTTTTGGTGAAAGGTTAAGCCTAGAGGAGGAGAATTGTTGAATATTGTAACCAGGATGGGAATTGTATAGTATTGTAACATGCTGAATTCCCGTCTAAAAAAACTGCTGCTTTACCTGCGCCCATACTGGCGACAGTCAGCCCTAGGTATTTTTGCCCTACTTATTGTCAATGGACTTGGTGTTTATATCCCCTTACTGATCAGGGATACTATTGACAAGTTGAGTCAAACCTTGAGCTTCGACCAAGTCGGGAGCTTTGTGCTGCTTATTTTGATACTCACCTCATTGATGTGGGGGATTCGGATGGCTTCGCGCATCCTATTGTTTGGGGTGGGGCGCAAAGTGGAATTTGACCTGAAGCAGCGGATTTTTCAGCATTTGCTGACATTGGAACCAGCCTATTTTTCTCAGAACACAATAGGTGATTTGATTAACCGAGCCACCAGTGATGTGGATAATATTCGGCGTCTATTGGGGTTTGCAGTTTTGAGTCTGGCGAATACGGTGTTTGCATACTGTTTGACCCTGCCGGTTATGATTGCCATTGATCCGTGGTTGACGTTCTTAGCATTGGCGGTTTATCCGTTGATGTTGATTATTGTCAAGCTATTTAGTGAGAAACTGCGCAGCCAACAACAAGTAGTCCAGGAGAAACTTTCTAACCTCAGTGAGCTGATTCAGGAAGATATGAGTGGTATCGCCATGATTAAAATATACGCTCAGGAAGAAAACGAGCGTCGTGCGTTCCATCAACTCAATCAGCAGCTTTTGGGAGCAAATCTCAATTTGGCAAGAACACGAAACTTTCTGTTTCCGATAGTTGAGGCTCTTACCTACCTCAGCTTACTGGTGCTGTTAAGCATTGGTCCTGGTTCCATTGAGTCCGGTGCTATCAGTATTGGTGACTTTGTGGCGCTGATTATTTACACTGAACGTTTAGTCTTCCCCACAGCACTGCTAGGGTTTACCATCACTGCTTATCAACGCGGTGAAGTGAGTATTGATCGTATTGAGTCGATTCTCTTGGCTCAGCCTCGGATTACAAATGCCCCAGATTCGGTTAGCCTGCCAACGCCAGTAAGGGGTAAGCTCAAGGCTGTAAACTTGAGTTACACTTACCCCGGCAGCAAAACTCCTGCCCTGAAAAATGTTAGCTTCACGATTAATGCAGGTGAGACAGTAGCGATTGTGGGAGCCATTGGTTGTGGAAAATCTACCCTGGCTAATGCCTTGCCTCGTTTGCTGGATATTCAAGCTAGTCAACTGTTTTTGGATGGATATGATACTACTAAGCTGCCCTTGCAGGACTTGCGGAATGCGATCGCATATGTTCCTCAAGATAGCTTCTTGTTCAGCACTAGCATTAAAAACAATATCTGCTACGGTATACCAATCAGCAAACAATCAGAGGTAGAATACGCAGCTTCGCAATCCCAAATTCACCCTGAAATTATGAATTTCCCCCAGCAGTACGAAACAATTGTTGGGGAAAGGGGAATAACCCTGTCTGGGGGGCAGCGACAACGTACTGCTTTAGCTAGAGCTCTGCTGATGGATGCACCAGTGCTGATTCTTGATGATGCACTTTCTAGTGTTGATAATCAGACAGCAACCCAAATTCTGGACAATCTGTCGGAAGGAGTTCAGCGCAAAACTGTAATTTTTATCTCCCATCAACTTTCAGCTGCTGCCAAGGCTGACCGGATTTTAGTAATGGACGCAGGGGAAATTGTCCAAACTGGTTCTCATGGTGAACTTCTACAACAACCTGGTATTTATCGCTTTCTTTGGGAGCAGCACCAATTAGAAGAAGTGTTGCAGTAGTTATTTAAGTAGTTAACCTACCTAATAGCTAACAGCTTAAAAACGGGACTGGCCGGATTCGAACCGGCGACCTAGCGCTTCAGATTGGTGTGAGTTTCCCCACTCTCTGGACTATACCTTCACCCTAGGATAATACCCCTTAAGGATAATACCCCTTAGGTGGTGGCCGTCTAGTCTCTCCACCTTCCTGGATTTAACCAAGGGCGATGACTCGCACACAGATTCAGGCTTGGCTCGGTATTGCCTTAGAGTACTGAATAAGCTAAATACCCCTTAGGTTTCACCGAATTTGACCACATTCACTCACGGAATTTCTTCCATGGTGCCCGATTTTTCAGGAGGCGCTTGCTCTATCCAGCTGAGCCACAGCCCCAATCGCAATATACCCGTATATTATCACAAAAGCTGTTAATCAAGCATCGATAGCCATACCTGATCAGGGTTGAATACCCCCGTTAACCCAACTGGTAATAGGTAATGGGTAATCGAACCTAATTTTTAAGCAGTTTGTTGGTTGACGCTCTTGCCTAGAAAAGTGGGAACTATAGAACTAATCGCGATTAGATCCCATGTTGCCGAAGACTATGTTCCGGTCATGGCTAATAGTCAGCTATTTATAATTAATTAATTATAAATAACCAATTAATAACTAAGATGACAGAAATTTATGCGAGCCCAAGAACATTTGCTGGTAGTGATTGGACATAGATGATGAGCAAGCTAGGTAAGCTTCCCAAATCTATTCACTCTACTATCTGGTTAGGATTACTAACCTTTTTGATAGTAACTATGGTAGTGCCTGCTGTAGCCCATCCTGATCATTCGGTACTGGGGAGTAGAGCAAACGTCGGTGGAAATCAGGAAATCGTTAGTGCTATTTCTAATCCCCAAACCCTTGTGCTAGAACCCGCTGACCATGATTCAGAGTTGCTAGAGCAAGGCAAAACTCTCTATGAAGCCGGACGATTTGCTGAGGCGGCTGCGGTCTGGCAACAGGCAGCTGTTGGTTTTGAGCAACAAGGTGATGAAGTGGGACAAGCTTTGAGTTTGAGCTATCTGTCCTTAGCTGACCAACGATTGGGAAAATGGGAGCAAGCCCAGAGTGCTATTGACAGAAGTTTGAAGATTTTGCAGGCTCCACAACTTAGGGAAGAAGGGTCGATTTTGGCTCAAGCGCTGACTATTCAGGGAAGTCTCAGAAATGCTATGGGACAAACGGAATCTGCTCTGGAAAGTTGGCAAAACTCAGAAGCTACCTATCAATCTGTAGGGGATGAGGTGGGCATCTTGGGTAGCCAGATTAACCAGGCTCAAGCCCTGCAAACTATGGGCTTCTACAGGCGATCGCGAAAACTATTAGAAGCTGTCAATGAAAAGCTCCAAGCTCAAGATGATTCCCTGCTTAAAGTCAAGGGATTGCGGAGTTTGGGAGTGGCTTTGCAAGTAGTGGGAGATGTACACGAATCCAGCAAAGTTTTAGAGCAAAGTTTGGCAATTGCCCAGAAGTTAGATTCTCCCACTGATACCAGTCACATTCTTTTCAGCTTGGGAAATACTTCCAGGAACTTACAAGAGCCGGAAACTGCCTTGAAGTACTACCAACAAGTGGTGAGAAAAGCAACTAGCCCACAAATTAAAACTGAAGCCCAACTCAACCAACTCAGCCTTTATCTAGAACTAGACCAGCTCCAGAAAGCGATCGCACTATTGCCTGCCATTGAATCTAATCTAGCTCAGCAGCCCCCTAGTCGAACCAAAGTCTACGCTGCGGTCAACTTTGCTGAGAGTTTGTCAAAGTTGGCAGCTGCTTCCCCTAGACAGCTCACTTGGGTGCCTATACCCATCCAAAAAGCCGCAAAAATTCTGGCACGAGCAGTGCAAGAAGCTATGGAATTGGGGGATCCAACAGCTCAAGCTTATGCCATGACTCAGTTAGGTTCATTGTATGAAAAAACTCAGCAGTGGTCTGAGGCTTTGAGGTTAACAGAGAATGCTCTACAGATTGCCCAAGGTAATCATGCCTCAGATATTGCCGCTCGTGCAGCTTGGCAACTGGGGAGGCTGCACAAACAGCAGGGGCATATCAACGAAGCGATCGCAGCTTACGATTCAGCAGTCAAAACTCTCCAGTCACTGCGCTCAGACTTAGTCGCTATCAATCCAGATGTCCAATTTTCTTTCACTGAAACTGTTGAACCGATCTATCGAGAGCTAGTTGAATTACTACTACAACCCTCTGTCAACCCCCCTGAGCCAGGAGGGGTATCCCAGACAAAAGGCTCAGGGGAAATTAGTCAAGACCACCTGAAAAAGGCGATGGAAGTTATTGAATCGCTGCAATTAGCCGAATTAGAGAACTTTTTCCAGGAAGCCTGTTTAAAAGGTCAACCGAGGCAGATCGACCAGATTGACCAGAAAGCGGCAGTTATTTATCCTATTATTTTGCCAGAACGGTTAGAGGTGATCGTTTCTGTGCCAGGACAACCGCTCCGTCACTACCAAACTTATATACCTCAAGCTGAGCTAGAGCAGTTTTTCCGACGGATGCGACAATCCCTGAATAGAGCTTTTTCTGAGCCAGCACGTCTCAAACTCTATCAGCAAGCTTATGATTGGCTGATTAGACCTGTAGAATCTGAGTTAGAAGACCACGGCATCACCACTCTAGTATTTGTACTAGATGGTTATTTGCGGAATTTACCCATGTCCGCTCTGTATGATGGTCAACAGTATCTTATCGAGAAATATAGCATAGCTCTAAGTCCAGGATTGCAGCTTTTAGATCCACGTTCCCTTGAATCGAAACAGATCCAAGCTATAACTGCTGGGCTCAGTGAAGGTCGCCAAGGTTTTAAGCCTTTGCCAGCAGTAAAGCGAGAATTAGACCAGATTTCGTCAAAAATTTCCACAACAGTGCTTTTGAATCAGGAGTTTACTGATAGCAACCTCCAAAACGCTGTTGATGCACAACCTTTCCCAGTATTGCATCTGGCAACCCACGGTCAGTTTAGTAGTACTGCCGATGAGACGTTTGTTTTAGCCTGGAACGATCGAATTAATGTCCGGCAATTCAATTCACTACTGCGCTCAAGAGAAAGACAAGACACTAATCCCATTGAATTATTGGTACTCAGTGCTTGCCAAACTGCTAGAGGAGATAATCGTGCCGTCTTGGGTTTAGCTGGAGTAGCAGTACGTTCGGGAGCACGCAGTACCTTAGCCACCCTATGGGCAGTAAGGGATGAATCGACGGCTCAGTTAATGGCTAAATTTTACAAGTATTTGGCTGAAGCAGGTTTAAGTAAAGCTGAAGCGTTGCGCCGTGCTCAGTTAGAGCTATTAAAAGGGGAATACAACCATCCTGTCTACTGGGCTCCCTTTGTGTTAGTGGGAAATTGGTTGTAATTGCTCTATCTCTAATCGAAGAACTTTTAAAACACATTCTTAGAGGACAATTGGGCATAAAACATACTAGAAATAAAACATAAAACAAACATGAACGCAAACCTTAGGCGTTTATATTGAAATTTCTAGCAACCCTCAAAAAAAAAAATTAGAAAGCGGCAAATCATCTGCTTTGCTTTCTGTGCCCACCATGATCATAAAGAAAGTCCTGCAGCAATAGGAAATATTTTATGAAATCAAACAAATTAACCGTGAGATTACCACTTTGTTTTACTTTACTATTCCTAGGAATGACTCTAATCCACAGTTTGCCAACTCAGGCGGTGATGTTCCAAAATGGGAAGGATCCAGCACCAAAGACGGGAAGGGGTGGAGCTTCCCGGGGTGAAGATATTTGTTTCTCTGATTCTAAAACCACCACTTCATCAGTCACACCGCTGATGCCAGCTACTAATGTGGGCTTAACGGTGGCAGAACGTCCAACTTTGCTGGTATATGTTCCTCAGACTTCAGCTAAAGAAGCTTTTTTAAGTTTCGAGGATGAACAGCGAAACCATCATTACCAGACCTTTATAAGTCTGCCTAATCAACCAGGTGTAATGGCGGTTCAATTACCACCTGAGGCTCGAGCACTCGAGGTCGGTAAGAATTACCAATGGTCTTTGGTGATGATTTGTGGGGAGTATTTAGAACCAGATAGTCCTGAGGTAACTGGATGGGTTCGTCGAGTTGAAGCCAATTCTACCTTGATGAATCAGAAAACATTAAAAGCCTCACTGAAAAAAGCCTCATTGTTGGCTGAATCAGGGATTTGGGTCGATACTATCGCTACCCTCGCTGATTTAAGGCGAGCTGAACCAAAAAATTCAGTCTATCGCTCCCATTGGGAAGAACTGTTACAATCACAAGGACTAACTGCGATCGCTAACCAGCCGTTGCTTAATAAATAAACTATAAATAACTGAACATCAGACCATCAACTATTATCCTGCAATCCTTGGAAAGCAAGGATTTAATCCTATCTGGATCAAGGGGTTAGTTAGCAGCTGATTTGTGATAACTCCAAAAAATATCCCATCTTAAACCCCTGGTTGAAAACCAGGGGTTTAAGATGGGGCTTAAAACAACTTACGGAATTGATTCCGTCCTATCCTGTCAATAGCTGAACTAAGAAACTCAATCAAGCATAGTTGAGTCAGTTAGCAATTATCCATGACCAATTAGCCTCAATCATTCCACAATTGGCCAACCTCAATTTTTCTCCCTTTTTTGCTTTTTTTCTCAAGACTGTTACTTAGTCAGGATTTACTGGGAATTCTGTAGGTAAGTTATCGACGGGTTAGTGACTCACCACAAAAGCAGTTCTACCGGTCGATGCTATTCCTGGAATCCTGCCAACCAATAGAAGCGCTTATAGGCTTCTGCTGCAAGGTTGGTAGAGAACACACCTGACCTAGATTAGAGATTGACTAAGGGGAATGTGGCTTCACTTTAAAGAGCGTTTGAAGCAATGGCGCTTTGTACTGATAATAGCTCCCGTTGTGGCTGCACTGGTCACTGTTTTGGATACGGCAGGATGGTTCCAGCTACTGGAGTGGGCTACCCTGGATCAATTTTTTCGCCTGCGTCCGGTTGAAGACATTGATAATCGCATTGTGATTATCACCATTGATGAATCGGATCTGACTCAACTTAGAGGATGGCCGATTTCTGATGCTGTTTTAGCTGAGTTAATCAGAAAAATTAAAGCACACCGGCCTCAAGGTATTGGTCTGGATATTTATCGAGATTTGCCAGTGGAACCTGGTTATCAGGAGTTGGTTGAGGTGATGGAGTCCACACCGAACTTGATTGGAGTGAAGTCCCTCGTGAGGGATAAAACAGTTGCCCCACCTCCGACCTTAGCACAACGAGATCAAGTTGCTCTAGCAGATTTAGTGCTAGATGGGGATGGTAAAGTAAGGCGAAGCTTGATATCAGCAGCAGATGAATCCGGTAAGGATATACCTACCTTAGGGGTTAGATTGAGCTTGATGTATCTTCAAGCCAAAGGGATCAATCTCAAAAAAATCGATGGGAGAGGTGAGTATTACCAATTAGGTCAAGCAAGATTTGTGAATCTAACCGATAAAAATGCTGGTTATCAAGGTGCAGATCTTGGAGGCTACCAAATATTGTTGAATTACCGTGGAACCGAAGAGCGCTTCCATACAGTTTCAATCACTGATGTTCTGAACAATAGAATTTCGCCGGAGCAGTTTTACAATCGCATTGTTTTGATTGGTATGACCGCACCGAGCCTTAACGACATTTTTCCGACGCCCTATGATAGCAGTCTTAACTCTATCGTTCAGGAAATGCCTGGTGTCGTTATTCATGCCAATATCACCAGCCAGATGTTGAGTTCAGCACTTGATGGACGAGTTCTGCTGCGAGTATGGTCTGTTAACGCACAGGGGCTATGGATTTTTTGCTGTTCGTTGATCGGAGCCGTAGGAAGTTGGCTATTACCAGAGACTAAGTGGTTAAGAAAACATCTCCTGAGCAAATTAATTCTGAGTATTTTGATCACAGGGGGCATGATTGTCGGTGGTAGCTATTTAGTCTTTATAACAGGTTGGTGGATTCCTATAATTTCTCCATTAATGGCTCTAGGTTTATCGGCAATTTTAGGCACTAATACCCACAATCAATGGCAATTGAAACAAGCTAACCAGCAATTGCAAGATTATTCTCGCACTTTGGAGGTCAAAGTTAAAGAGCGCACCCAAGAATTAGAAAAAGCCAAAGTAGCTGCTGATGTTGCTAACCAGGCAAAAAGCGAATTTTTGGCTAACATGAGCCATGAACTGCGCACTCCCCTTAATGGCATTTTGGGATACGCTCAAATCCTCAAACGCTCCTCGAATATAAATAAATCAGACCTGGATGGCATCGGTATTATTCACCAGTGTGGCTCTCATTTGCTTACTTTAATCAATGATATTTTAGACCTATCGAAAATTGAAGCTCGGAAACTAGAGCTGCACAAAAGTGACATTCATTTTAATTCCTTCTTGATGGGCGTGGTAGAAATTTGTCGGATTCGTGCCCAGGAAAAAAGTATATCGTTTATTTACCATGGCGATCCTCAGCTTCCAGTGGCAATTTATGGGGATGAAAAACGCCTGCGGCAAGTTTTAATTAATTTACTGGGTAATGCGATTAAATTTACCGATACTGGAAGTGTGACCTTTCAAGTAAGTTTAATCGCTTCATCCTTGAATGGTGACCGTTCCCAAACAATCAGATTTAAAATTGAAGATACTGGTGTAGGGATGACTCCAGAACAGTTGAAAAAGATTTTTTTGCCGTTTGAGCAGGTAGGAGATACTAAAAAACAGTCAGAAGGCACTGGCTTGGGATTGGCAATTAGTATGAAACTTATCTCCCTAATGGGGAGTGAAATAAAAGTGGAGAGTACCTTAGGTGAGGGAAGTAAGTTTTGGCTAGATTTGGAACTAGCAACTGCTACGGAATCCCTGGAGCAAGAAACAGTCGTAGACAGCAGCAATATTGTTGGCATTAAAGGTAAACCTCCAACCACCTTAATAGTGGATGATCATCTCAACAATCGCTCGTTACTCATTAACCTACTAGAGTCGATTGGATTTCGTTGCTTTGAAGCAAGTAATGGTAAAGAAGGTTATCAGCAAGCAACAAAAATTAAGCCCGATTTAATTTTGACAGATATTGTGATGCCAATTATGGATGGATTGGAAATGATCGGTGCTATTAGAAAATCACAGCAACTGCCAAATGTAGTGATTATGGTTGTATCTGCTAGTGCCTTTGAAACTGACATAAAAAACAGTATAAATGCTGGAGCTGATGCATTTTTATCTAAGCCAATTAATATGGATTCTCTTTTTAATCAGTTACAAAAATATTTAAATATTGATTGGCTTTATGAAGCAAATAATCACCTAGAAACTATAAAAAAAGAAAATTTACCACTGGAGACAGATGAAATTTTAGCTCCACCAGCTGAGGTGATTGAAAAGCTATTTGAATTTGCAAAAAGAGGTAATATCCATGGCATAGAGAAAACAGTGGTTGAACTGGAACAGATCGATAAAAAATTTAGTCCTTTTGCCAATGAATTAAGGCAATTAGCAACTAGCTTTCAGGTTAAGCAAATTCGGGAATTTATCAAATCGTTCAGGGGGTAAATCCATGACTATCAATAAAGTTGAGCAAGCCACTATCTTGATCGTTGATGACAATCCCACGAATCTGAAAGTGTTGTCAGAAGCGATCGCCAATTCGGGATGGGAAATCTTGGTAGCAACTGATGGTGAAACGGCTATCGATCAGAGCGAATATGCAACACCAGATCTAATTTTGTTAGATGTCATGATGCCAGGAATGGATGGTTTTGAAACCTGCCGCCGACTGAAATCTAATCCCGCAACTAATGAAATCCCAGTGATTTTTATGACTGCTCTGAATGACACGGTTGATAAGATCAAAGGTTTGTCCCTGGGGGCTGTAGATTACATCACCAAGCCGTTTCAGACTGAAGAAGTGTTAGCCCGTCTCAAGGTGCATTTACAACTGCATTTCCTGACCAAACAACTAGAAGACCAAAATCTATACTTAGAGGAACGGGTAGCGGAACGCACTGCTGATCTACAACAGGCAAACCAGCAACTGCGAGAATTAGAAGCTCAGCTACGCAAAGCTCTAGCCGAAGAACAAGAATTCAATCATCTGAAATCTCGGATGATCATAGCCATTTCCCATGAGTACCGCACGCCCTTGACCAGCATTCTCTCCAGTTCTGAACTGCTGGAAGCTTACTGCCATAGATGGGATAAATCTAAGCAAAGCCAACATTTTCAACGGATCCGAGAAGCTGTTCAACGGATAACGGACTTAATGGGTAATGTGATGTTCCTTAATAAGGCAGAATTTGAACAACTGGAGTTTCAGCCTACTCCTTTGGATTTAGGGGTATTTGTGCGTGATCTAGTGGATGACATGCAAGATAACTATGGTGAGCAACATCGCCTGATTTTAAACATTGATCAAGACTGTGGGCGACCGTTGTTTGATTCTAAGCTGCTACTGCAAATCCTTACCCATCTGATTGACAATGCCATCAAGTATTCCCCTAATGGAGGCAAGGTTTTGATCAAGTTTGCCTGTGAAAATAACCAAGTCATTTTTGAGGTGAGTGATGACGGGATTGGCATTCCGAGGAAAGACCAACATAATCTGTTTAATGCTTTTCATCGAGGCTCGAATGTAGAAAATATTTCTGGTACTGGACTGGGGTTAGCCATTGTCAAAAAATGTGTCGATATTCATGGCGGGACAATTAGTCTAAACAGTGATGTCAGTGTTGGCACTACCTTTACGGTAATGCTGCCTCGTAGAGTATTAGATGCGGATCAACTGCTCAAGGTAACTGGAAAGTCCATTCCTGATTACCAATCTGGATCACATTTCCTGCACTGAGCCAAAAGGGTTGATGGGAGGTAAGCCGCTGTTGGTCCACAAAAGTACCATTGGAACTACCTACATCAATGATTTGATAGCGCACTTTGTCCTGAGGCTCTGGAATTTGCAGAATTTGGGCATGGTTGCGAGAACACATCGCATCTTCTAACACTAGGGTGTTCGTGGGTTCTCTACCAATAGTGAAAGGATTAGCAGACAAAACAATGATGGCACCGGATGAACGGTTGACTAAACGCCCCTTGCTTGCTGGCGTAGGATTGGAAAAAAGTACGGTTGGGGCAAGTACTGGTTGATCGCGAATGGGCAGACTGGGTGTAGCTGCTGATTCGTCTGGAATTGTAGCCCTAGGTACTTCCTGATTGACAATGGAGTGTTTAGAGTTAGCGTCTCCACCAGGGAGGATATTGACTTGCTGGATTGGTGGTGGGGAGAGTTCTGGGCGACCAGCATTGGCAATCTGCATTTTTAGGACGGCTTCATGTTCTGCTTCCTGTCGAGCACTCATCCCTTCGACTTGACGAATTATCCCTCGTGTGTTAGGAAAGCTGATGTCACTGACTCGCACATCTTCGATGGAAAAGCCTACGGTATAGTAAACGTCAACATGGTCGAGAATGTATTGTCGGACGTCTACTCGTCCCTGATTGGTTAACTGTTCCATCCTTAGGTGACTAATTGCTACTCCTAAACTATCTTTAACGGCACTAGTTAAGGCAGCAATGGGGTCAGATATTTCTAGGGCAACTCGTTTGGCATCTACCACTTGATACATTACATTCAAAGAGACATTGACAAGATACTGATCGCGGGATAGAAAGTCTCCTTGAGAGGTAATGGGCAAGTGCCGGAGTTTGCTGTCTACTAGGAGCAGTTCACATTTTTCTAGCCAGGGTAGGGCGAAGCTGACATGACGCCCTGGCTTCCATACCCGCACACACCGACCATTTTTGACAAATAAAGCAATATAGCCTGCCCCGATAAAGTCCATGCTCCACCCTGCCCAACGCTCTGGGGTGAGGGTTTGAATGAGTGGGGGTGAGTTACCAGACATTAGATTTTGTTTAGAGGAGTGATGGGAGTAGTGCTTGTTTTAGCATTCCGCCGACAGGATGCTCCGATGGAATGCTGCCTGATCAATGGCGAGATGAATGTCGGACAGGGATTTACCGGAACCGGCTGAATCTATTATAACGGTTTGTACTTGAGTACAATAAATCGGGTTGTATAGAAGAGGGAAGATGCGTTTACTCTGGCTTTTACATAAAATGCCTGATAATTTACTAGCAAATGTTAATGGTGGTTCAGAAAATGCGATTAAAGCTAATGGAGATAGACACAATCTTTTGAAAAAAATTGTTGGCTAGATGGATTAGTGTTTGTTTTGTTGGGTTTCATGATTGAAATACTCCTGTTTGCTTTCACTACAATTACTTACTCATTTAGTATGGCGTTTCCCTAAACCGATTGAGCATAAAAAAAATCAGGTATTTCAACACCTGATAAAAATATTGTGGATAATAAGTTCTAGTAAAAATTTAGCTTAAATCAAGTTTATCATATAAATTATGCAACACTTATAGCATCTTTCAAAAAACAAATTACTGACTTAATCAACCATGCTGGCAAATCTTACGTATTTCTTCTTCTTCCGGATGAGTAGCAAGGTAATTTGTGAGCCAGTCGCAACCCAGCCTAATTAAATCATCTAGGTCTAGATCCAAATTCCATAGTTTGAGAGTGTTATCCTCACTGGCAGAAGCTAAGGTCTTGCCATCTGGACTGAAACTAACGCTGGTGACCCAACCGCTATGACCTTCAAGGGTTTGCAGCAAGGTTCCATCCGCTACCTTCCAAAGTTTCACGGTGCGGTCATTACTGGCAGAAGCAAGAATCTTGCCATTGGGGCTGAAACTTACACTGGTGACATTATCCAGATGACTGTTGAGGGTTTGTGCTTCAGTGGTCTCCAAATTCCACAGCTTCACTATAGTATCATCACCACCGGAAGCCAAAATTTTACCATTGGGACTAAAACTTACACTTTTACTCCAACTACTATGAGCTTCAAGGGTTTGCACTAGAGTGCCATTTTCGACATTCCAAAGCCTGACATTGGCCTCGGAACTAGCAGAAGCTATGGTTTTGCCATTAGGACTGAAACTGATGCTGGTAACCGCTAGATATCCCAGAGGTGAACTGAGGGGGTGACAACAAGGCTAAAAAGCAGACAGGGTGTGGGTGTGGGGTGTGGGGTGTGGGGTGAATAGAAGCAACTTTTGACGTTCAACCTGACTTTTCCCTATAAAACTTTACTAAACCTATTTAAATACTGGTTTGAATACCTGATTTTATCCCCATTTACAGTTGGGTTTTTTCTAATGACAATAGTGAACAACACATCAGTTTGATGCTGCATCTAAGCCAGCAATTGAACAGTGGAATTGAACGGGTACGGCAAAAGGATTTCAGGTTCTATGTCGCTCCCCCAGCTTTTTTCAAGCATTTGAATTGTTCATTACTAGAGACTAATCACAATGAAACACACTGCAAAAACAACTTTGCAATCAGCAACTAGACTGCTGGCGATCGCCAGTATCACGACACTAGTGGCACTGGGACTGATATTATTTACATCAGGCCAGCCTGCGTTTGCTGCCCCAGTTGATGATCTCAATAACGTTGCCTGGGCATCAATTCGAGGCTATACCAGTCAGCAGTTTAACACCTATTTCAATCAGAAAAAAGCCCAAGGCTACCGTGTGATTGACATTGAAGTAGACGAGATTAATAGTCAACCTCGTTATTCGGCCATTTTTGAATTCAACTCCGACAAACGTGGCTGGGCAAGCTTGCGGAATCTGACTCACCAGCAATTTTCCCAAGAATGGCAAAACTACAAAGCTAAAGGCTATCGTCTAATCGACCAAGAAGCTTACATGCTCAACGGTCAACGACGTTATGCTGGTGTTTGGATTCAAAATAAAGAGAACCTTGCTTGGGTTTCCTATCGCAATGTCGATAGCGCTGAATTTTCCAATCGGTTCAAGACTTACACAAAGCAGGGTTACCGCATGGTGGATATCGAGGCCTATCCCAGTGGGGGTAAGACTTTGTATTCTGCCATCTGGGTTAAAGATCGACAGACCCTACCATGGGCAGAACATCGGGATATGACCCAGGCACAATACAAGTCGAAATTTGACTCGTTTAAAAATCAGGGCTACCGAGTACTGGATTTTGAGTCTTATCGACAAAATGGTCAGCAACGGTATGCTGCTATTTGGGTGAAAAATACTAATGGTAGAGGTTGGGTAGCCCGTCGCGATATGACAGCTAATTGGTTTGGCAACTGGTGGAAAACCTATAAAGACCAAGGATATCGACTGGTTGACTTTGAAGCTTACCCAACAGCTCAGGGCACTCGCTACGCAGGTGTCTGGCGGCAGAACGGCGATCGCTTGAGTTGGTCTGGCAAAAAAGCGGTGGATAATGCGATCAAGGCATACAAAAATGCCAATAAGTTGCCTGGAATTAGTGTAGTGATTGCCCGCAAAGGCAAGATCCTTTATTCTCGTGGGTTTGGCTTTGCCGATCTTGACAAGCAGAAGGTAGCTCATGCTGGTACGGTCTACCGACTGGCATCGGTCAGCAAGCCAATTACTTCATTGTTGACGATGCGTTTGGTGGATCTCAACAAAATTTCCCTTGATGAAGCTACTCGCAGCTATGTCCCCAGCCTGCCCAATCATCATACCCATGAAGTCGGTCAACTTATGCGGCACCGTTCAGGCATTCGGCACTACAAGGGTAAGTACAAAGGGACTAATTGTGAAGTTCCAAATAATCCGGCTTGGAAAGACTCTAGCAACACCCAATATTCAAGTGCTACACAAGCGGCTACTTTATTCCAGAATGATCCGCTGATGCTTTCACCGGGTTCTAAGTATTGCTACAGCACCCATGCGTACACCGTGCTAGGGGCTGCTCTTGAAGGTGCTGCAAAGATGTCATTTCCAGCATTGGTCAACCGCGAACTGACCCAACGGTTGAATTTGCCGACGCTACGACCGGAATACCGCAATCAATCTAACCCTGAGCGCGCCAATATATACAAACTCTCCAATGGTAAGAGTGTGCTGTCCTCTCGTGACAACCTGAGTTGGAAATATCCCGGTGGTGGACTTGAGTCCTCTGCCATGGATCTGGCTCGTCTTGGGATGAAGGTCTTTGATGGATCGGTCATCTCAGCCCAGTCACTTAATACTCTCTGGCCGGGAAGTACGTTCTCCCATAATGGTGCCCAGAATGGCGCGAAGTCTTACTGGCGACTCTATTTCAATGACAAGACCGTGATTGCTGTCCTCTCCAATCAAAACAGGGGAAATCCTAAAGAGCTAACCAATACCCTCGGTAGCATTGTGAAGAATAACTAGAAAACCTGATAGTGTCGGTTGTGACATACTCCCACACTTACTCGCAAGAGAAGTGTGGGCTTCTCAGCGACTCCTGCTATTGCAATTGATAGTTTGAGTGTGGTGCTCTCATGTTTGCTATCTTTTAGGAGATTCATTGAGTCAGATAAGTGCAACGTGCTATGGCACTCAATAATTTTGGTTTGCTATAGCAAAAGAGAATGGAATAAAAGAACCTTACATCATTTATCCAGAGCAGGTGCTAAAAATACCCTCTAATCCAGCGGGTTAAGCATTTCTTATGCTAGCGGATTTTGTGGTCATCCCGTTCTTGCGCACTTTCCCCCAAGCCACAAAATCCGTTTGTCAGTTCCTCTTCTTCGGGATGAATCGCCAGATAATCCCCCAGCCACTCACAACCTAGTTGCATCAAATCATCTAATTCTAAATCTAGGTTCCAAAGCTTGACTGTGCCATCCCTACTAGCAGAAGCCAGGAGTTTTCCATCTGCGCTAAAACTAACATCCTCTACCCGACCAAGATGACCTTCTAGAATTCTCAATAAAGAACCATCTTCCACACGCCAAAGTTTTACTGTGCGGTCAAAACTACCAGAAGCCAGCAATTTGCCATTGGGGCTGAAACGCAAACTTCTGATCCAAATGCCATGACCGGGAAGTTCCTTAACAATAGTACCATCTGAGTTATTCCACAGCTTAATTCCCCTATAGCCACCCCCAGAAGCTAACAATTTGCCATTGGGACTAATACTGATAGTGGCTAACCAACTGTCAATATTATCAAAAACGTTGACCATCCTACCGTCTTCCACTTGCCAAAATAGGATGCGACCATCAAAACTAGCAGTGGCAATATTTTGACCATCGGGGGTGAAACTCAAATCCCGAATGGAATGAAGATGACCTTTAAACGTTCGCAATAATTCCCCATCTTGCACGCGCCAGAGTTTGATGGTTCTGTCGTCACTACCGGAAGCTAAAATCCTACCATCGGAGCGAAAGGTAATACTTCTCACATTACTAGTATGACCAACTAAGGTGTATATTTCTTTACCATTGTCAACATCCCAAAGCTTTACCGTATTGTCTAAACTGGCAGAAGCAAGCAGCTTACCATCGGGACTGAATTTAACTCGCCAGACATCGTCGGTATGACCTGTCAGGGTTTTGTTTAAACTGCCATCTGAGGTGTTCCACAGTTTTATTGTATGGTCATCGTGACCCGAAGCTAGTAATTGATTATCAGGACTAATAGTTACTCCCCATACTCTGGTGCTACCAAAACCAAAACGTTTGGGTTCAAGGCCATCTATATTCCAGAGAGTGATTGTACTAGGGTAGCTACCAGAAACAAGTATTTTTTGATTATTCGGGTGGAAACTTACGGTGGTAACACGACCTTGTGGACCAACAAAGGTTTGGGGTTCCGCCTCCAAGTTTTCCAGATTCCAAAATTTGACTTTACCATCGTCAGCACCAGAGACTAACAGCTTACCATCTTGACTAAAATTGACTCCCCAAGTTGTTCCTTTGTGTCCCTTAAGAGTAGTGATTTCTGTGCCATATTCTAGATTCCAGAGTTTGATTGTAGTGTCTGCACTGCTAGAGGCAAGGGTTTTACCATCCGCAGTAAAATCAACGTTTCTGACAGCGGATTTATGACCTTTGAGGGTTCTAATTAAGCTACTATCTTCTACATTCCAAAGCTTAATGGTTTTATCTGAACTAGTGGAAGCTAGTATGGTTCCATCAGGACTAAATTTGACAGAGGTAACCCATAAATTATGAGCCCGAATACTGGTTACTAGGGCTTTTGTTTCTACATCCCAAAACTTAACCCAACCCCTAGAATCAGAGGAAGCAAGCAGTTTACTATCGGGACTAAAACTAAGACCCCTAACCCAGGTGTTATTGTGGGCAAGGATGGTTTTAGCTAAGGTTCCCGTTGCTAGGTTCCATAATTTGACCGTACCGTCTTTACTGCCAGAAGCAACTAATTTTCCATCGGGGCTAAACTGGACATTCGAGATATAGTCGCTATGACCCCTAAGAGTATGCATTAATTGACCTTGAGGATTCCAAAGCTTGACGAGTTTATCTCCCCCTCCAGAAACCAGTAGTTGACCATCAGGACTCCAACTGACAATGGAAATTGGACCATTATGGGCTTGCCAGTGATTATATGCTTTTACCTTTGTGATTGCTTGTCGCAAGGTATCTATAACCTGTGCTTGTGCTGGTTTAGTAACTGGGGCTAATTTATGGAATTGTTGTAACTCTTTTAATTGTTGTCCTGCTTTGATCGCTTCAATTAGGCCATCTAGAGGGTTTGATACTAGGGAAATTTGGGCTTTAGCACTGGTTAGTAACACTTGTGCTTCTAAGCGATCGCGTCTTGCTTTCCCCAATTGTAATCCGGCAATTCCTGCTGCTACTAAAGAAATTGCTAAAATTGCTCCCCCAATACCTATTGTTTTCTTGGCTTTCTGTTGGGCTAACGTTAAAGTATCGTTGGCTTTAGCTAAGATGCGACTTTCTTCTGCTTGAACCGCTAAACTAGCTTCTACTTCTCGTTTCTCAAATTCCTGAGAAGCAGCGAGGAAGCGATAATCAAGGGGACTTAAATTTTGATTTTCCGACCAAGCCAATGCATCTTGCAGGGCTTGACCTTGCAGTAAGCGGGATTCATCTTGATAATTGGAACTAACCCAAGCCTTGAAGTCCTCAGAGTAGGGGCGCAGTTTCTCTAATTGTTTCTCAACCCACTCTCTATTAAAAATCTGCTCATAAATACGGTTGTAAACTTTTAATTTTCCCTGCTGCTGAACTACTAACCCCGACAGTCGCAACTCGGTTTGCTCGGAACTGCCATCAGCAACAATTTCTCCCTGCTGTAAAATTTGCTGATATACTCCCAAAAGCTGACCAACACGCTGCTGATTACGAAGAATGCGATCGCGTATGGTTCGCAAATGCTCTGGTTCATCCTGGGCTTCCCAATTTTCAATGATGCGCCTTTGAACGATCTGCTCAATGGATTGGGCACTGAGAATACTCCTACTGTGGGCACTCTGAGCCACCAGCTGACATAACTTTTGGGTCAGAAACGGTTGCCCTCCTGTCCAGTTCAATAGTTCCTGAACCACTGCTTGGGGATTATCTACCTTACCCTCTAATCCTTGAGCTAATGGCTGTGTTTCAGGGAGTTGAAATCCACGCAGTTCAATCGCTTTACCAATATTAAAGGGAGTTTGAGTTTTATCAGTAATTAAATCACTAGGAGTTGCCACCCCTAACAGGGCAAAGGTGAGCCGTTGGTAGGCGCGATTATCTACTCGTTGATTGTAGAAGAATCGAATCAGAGCAAAAAAATCATCTACGGAAAAATTCTGGCTCAAAACTCGGTCAATTTCATCGACGAAAATGACAATTCTGTGCTCAACCAGAACTAACAGCACTTCCTCAATAAATAGACTCAACCGTTGCACAGGGGAAAGCAAATCCCGCTGCTCTCGCCACCAGCTGCGCCATTTAAATTGTTTGCTGAGCTGGCAACTACTCACGATAGAATTGACAATCCCAGCATACCACTTTTCTGGGGTGACATCCTCTTTGCCAATCCCGGTCAGGTCAATAAAACCACAGAGGATTCCTTCTGCTTGCAGCTTTTTTATTGTCCGCACCCGCAAGCTGGATTTACCCATCTGTCGGGAGTTGAGTACATAACAAAACTGACCGGCTTTCAAGCTTTGGTAAAAGTCTTCGTCGGCTTGTCGCGTCACGTAGCTGGTGGCATTAACTGGGAGACTGCCACCAACTTGATAGTTATAGTTTGATTGTGGTTCTGTCATGATTGCTGTTTCATTAGCTGATAGCTGACAGCTGTTCGCGCAGCGATGCAGCGCCGCCAAAGGGGGTTTCCCCCATGAGCGACTGCATCAAGACAGCGTGCGCGTAGCGCAGATGCTTACCTAAAAGCTAGAACTTGGTAGAAATATTCCCGGTACAAATTGCAGCAAGGCACAACATAATTACCCTGTCGCTCTACCAACCCCATACTGTGCAGTTTGTAAATCTCGATCGGATTCAGTTCTACTGGCTCAGATGACGTGACAACTTCCTTGAGGGCCTGAAGCAACTCTGGTGATTGTTGCAGTGTTTCTAAATGTCGCCGCAAATGGTTGCTATAAATACCTGCTTCTGTCGGTGCATCTTGCCACAACTGCTGGAATGTTACCTTGCCAGAGCCCATTTCATACATGGCCAACCGTACCAGATAGGGATGACCAGATACCATTGTCATTAATTTCTCTATCTGGGCATTCTCCCAATTTAGTCCATGGAGCTGAGCCAAATTTTTTACCTGCTGTTGGTCAAACTCTCGCAACTCCACTGGAATTCCGGCGTTAAAGGGAGATTGATTTAAGTCTAAGGGTATATAAACTTCTGTAGAATGTGCTATCACTAGCCGCAGTTGCTTCCAGATATCTGAAATCTTAGCTTTCTCATGCCAGCTGCGCAGCATCCCTAAAAAGTCTTCTATTACTTCGGGGTAGGGAAAAACTCGATCTACTTCATCCAATGCTAAGACCAGGGGACAATCTATTTCTGCCAGTAAATACTCTTCAAAATAGACTGTGCAGTTATCATTACTCCCCAAAATTTCTGTATCCCAATAATCATTTAATTGATTGTCTAACTTTAATTGCCGACCAACTTTCAAACAGAGCCAGCGTAGGAATTTATCTAAATCCGTTAAAATTGCTCGGTCTACACTGCTCAAATCTAAATACACTGTTTGACAATCCTGGGATTGAGCATGAGCTAGAATCCTCATCATTAAGGAGGTTTTTCCCATTAGCTTTGGTGCTTTAATCCGAATCAGGGAACCAGGCAGAATTACCGTATCGTAACCCAGAGATTCGATGCTGCCTCGCTCCACATAAAGAGGTGAATCCAGCGCCACCCAACCCGACGGAAATGGTAGCGTTGTTAGGGGCTCAGATGGTGGCTGCTCTCCATTGGTGCCCATTGATGTACCTTGACACTTTTTCCATGCTCTTCTGAGTGCTTGTTTGAAACTCTTTTTGGTAACCCTTTCTCCTAATGCTTTTGAGAGCTTATTCCATAATTTGTTGCCGATATCTTTGTTAAGATATTCAGCACTGTAGCCATACCTATTGGCGATCTGATCATAGGTTTTCCCTTCCCAGGAACCCTGAAGTACTGTGGTTTCAATGTCACTGAGATGTTTGCCTGTATTTTTGAAGACAACTTGATCAGCAGACTCTTTTGCTTGTATCCAAGCTAACTCTGATTCTGAGTCTACTCCAGAGACTACACTCAGAACTGGACGGGAGGGGTAAAACTCATCAAATGCTTGAGCAATCATGTAACTAACAATTTTTTAGATGTATACTTAGCTACCAACTACAGCCCCAGCATTCCAGATTTTTGGAGAAACTGATATAGCGCTACGGGCAAGGCAAGAGGCAAACGTTGAGGTAGGGTGGGCAGTGGCTAGCACAAGGATTCTCAGCTTTTCAATTGGTCTGATCCACTGCCCACCCTACGGTTACGGCTAAAAATGTTTTGGGAATATTAGACCTTTTGCAAAAGTCAGTTTTTGCCATGTAGTTATAGTACTTATCACCCTGTTGTTGGCTATTTATGCAAGACGTCGAGATTTTAATTTATTTTAAATAATTTTTATTTTTTTTAACTAAACAACTATCAAAAGATATCAAAAAGTCAGAAGCGTTGAACGTTTAAAACATTCAACGCTTCTATGCTATACTTACTAGGGATTAAGTAACTAACGCAAATTCTTTCTCATTTGTAACGTTTGCTAACTGATTAATCAGGTTTGTTTAAGGAAAAGCTGAAAATCCTTAAGCAAAACTGATTAATCAGTTATGGAATTCAAGTTTTTTTAAGACAATGCTGGAAACCATTAAGGAAAGGTGATTAATCAGTTATCGAATTCAAGTTTTTTTAAGCCAAAGCTGTAAAGGCTTAAATAAAACTTATATATCAGCTGACAAATCAAAATTAGCTTTTCCCTGACTTGGTGCATAATTTTGAGAGTTACTGACCATGGTACGAGACAAACGAAGTGCTTCTAAACGACTAACTTCTAGGTTTTGGGGTGGAATCTGCTGCCAGATATCCAAGCTTTGTAAGCGCTTTCTGGTTTTGCCTGTTGCCCCTACAATAAATACTTCACGACCTTTATCTAAGGCTTCTTGAATAGCATTTTCCAAAGCTAGGGTAGCGGTAACACCTAAAATAGGTACATCACTGAAATCCAGAATCAGCACATCAAAACCTTCAATGGCATTGTGTTGACGGGAAATTGCCTTGGCAACCCCAAAAATCATCGGTCCACTGAGATGAAAGAGTACAATACGACCATCACCTTGATCCAATAGTACTTTTTCTTCCTGGGAAAGCTGAATTTCTTCATCGTCATAGGTAATCGCCTTAACACTGTCTGCTCTATGAGCACTAAGACGCTCAATGGTGAGGATATTGGCAATAAATACTCCTACTCCCACGGCCACAATCAAGTCAACAAAAACAGTGAGTAAAATCACCCCGTACATAATCAGGGATGCTTTCCAAGAAATTTTATGGGCACGCTTGAGGAAACCCCAGTCAATAATATCAATACCTACCTTGAGGGCGATACCAGCCAAAACAGCAAGGGGAATACTTTGGGTGAGGGGGGCAGCCCAAAGCACAACTACTAGTAATGCTAAAGCACGGGCGATTCCAGAAAGGGCAGTCCTACCCCCGCTTTGGATATTAACCACAGTTCCCATGGTTGCGCCAGCCCCAGGAATACCGCCAAATAAACCCGATACTAAATTACCTAAACCCTGGCCCATTAACTCTTTGTTAGAATCATGTTCGGTACGGGTTAAACTATCAGCAACCAGGGACGTTAGTAATGCATCAATGCAGCCCAGTGTAGCTAGCACCAAAGCATCAACCACCATTAATTGTAACTGTTCAGTGGTAAACACCGGTAGACGCAAACTAGGCAAACCAACAGCAATTTCCCCAATACGGCGAATATCTATCCCAGAGAAAAACACCAAAGACAAAACTGTTCCCAGAATTAATGCTACCAACTGGGGGGGTACGATGCGTTTCCATTTGCGGGGCATCAAAACAAGAATTGCTACCGTCAAAACAGCTAAAATAGTTTCAATCGGGTTGATGTTTGCTATCAGTGTGGGCAAACTAGTAACTGTGCCAATGACGCCACCCTTAGGGCTACCTTGACCCAAGAAAGGAGCAGTTTGCAAAATAATTAGTATGATGCCAATACCCGACATAAAACCGGAAATGACGGTGTAGGGCATCAAGGTAATGTATTTGCCTAGACGCAGAAAACCAAACAGAATTTGAAAAATTCCGGCTAACATGACCACGGTAAACGCCATAGCCATGCCGTTTTCTGGATTAGCAGCGGTAAGGTTAGCAATTACCGCTGTCATCACCACGGTCATGGGGCCAGTGGGTTCAGAAATTAGGGTGGGAGTACCTCCAAATACCGCAGCAAAAAAGCCAATTAATACAGCACCCCACAAACCAGCTTCTGCCCCAGCACCGGAGGCGACACCGAAGGTAAGAGCCATGGGGAGGGCGATAACGGCGGCGGTTAGTCCACCAAAAATATCGCCCCTTATGTTGCGAAAGTGAATTTGGTTAGTGAGTTGCATTGTTAAATGACATTTAGGTAATTGTTACATTACATGTAGGTAACTACTTTTTACTGTACTGCAACTACATCCATTAGATTTATTTAATGATCTTACTAAAATCATTTACTTAAGTCTATGGTAAAGGCACAAGCCCCAGAAACATAAGCCTTTAACTTAATATTAATAATTTATTAATAAATACATTAACTTAAGAAAAACTCATGGCAATTATCGATTTGCTTTATCAGCAGGGGAGATAGGGAGAGGGTGGGAAGTGTGGGGAGGGTGGGAAGTGTGGGGAGGGTGGGAAGTGGGGG
>NZ_CEYLVT010000020.1:0-55129 GCF_982860115.1 Moorena sp. | reverse complement strand
AACAAAAGCTACGATGTCTCCCAATTGTGAAACCTATCGTTATATCTCGATATGGACTATTGATCTAATCACATCGACTTAGTCAGTGTTAGTCAGTGGGAACCTTACACAGTTAGACATCTTTACAATCCTGCCTGGTGGGAGGTTATCTCCACTGGGCATCTACCTTTAGGGGATGTCAAGCTCTCAAGGTCAATAACTCCAACCCAGAAGTGGGTTGAAGTTATTACCGGGGGCTCGGTGCCAAGCTAACAGTTAAATCCTATGTAAATCCCATGTAAATCCTATATAAATCCTAGGGAGTGATATAGAACAATGTCTTTACAAGTCGAACTATTAGAACAAAGCTTTGATCAGATTAAGCCTAGCGCTACAGAATTTGTAGCCAGCTTTTACGAAAATCTATTTACCGATTATCCAGCAGCCCAGCCTCTGTTCGATACCACAGACATGGGTGCCCAAAAGAAAAAACTGCTGGCTTCCTTGGTACTGGTAGTAGAAAATCTACGCAATCCAGATACCCTCGGTGCAGCCCTCAAAGGACTAGGAGCGAGACATGTTAAGTATGGAGCGCTGCCAGAACATTATCCATTAGTGGGCAATAGCCTCCTAAAAACCTTTGAGCAATACTTGGGCGCGGATTGGACACCAGAAGTCAAGCAAGCCTGGGTAGATGCCTACGGAGCCATTACCACCATCATGTTGGATGGTGCGGATTATTCCTCTGAAGAAGTGGAGTTAGATTCCCCAAAACCAGAGGCCACAAAACCCAGCCCCCAACAGTATGAGGTGCCGGAAGCAAACATTAACTGGCCCTTAGTCGGTGGAGTGTTTGGAGCTGGTGGAATCGTCAGCCTTCTCTTGGCCCTGTTGTTGTAAGCCATGGGGATGTAAATAGTTAAAAATGGCAAGCAATCTAGGTAAGTTTTTTAAGCCCACTATTCTCCAATCCAAGGTAGTCATCATCGGTGTGATGGTGATCCTACTAACGTGGTTAGGCGCTGCCTTCGCTTTAGATCATCGCAGTGTGTTCCTTCCTGGCACTACCTCGGAGGGACATGTTTTGTTTGAGGTGTCCTGTAACTCCTGTCATGAGGGGTTTAAACCGGTCACCAACGAAACCTGTATGCGCTGTCACGAAGCCGAAATGGCAGCAGATACTCACGGAACTAAAAAGTTCCGTGACCCCCGTTGGGCTGAACTTTTAACCAAGATAGATGTACTGACCTGTACGGCTTGCCATAACGAACACGTCCATATGTTTGGGCGAGGAGTTCACCTCAAGCCAGATCTATGTATGGCTTGCCATGAAGGGATCATTACCGGTGAGTTAGCCAGTCATACAGGATTTACTCCGGATGGTTGCTGGACCGCAGGCTGTCATAACTTCCACGACCACCGCTCCATCTCCACAGGATTCCTACGTCAGAATCTTGATCAGTTGCCGATGTTGCCAGAACCTGTACTGTTGGAGCGGACAGTTACTGCGGAATTAGAAGAACCGCCTACTCCCGATTTAGGTGAAGAATTCCTGGGGAGCGAGTCATGAAAAAACTGATTGCCATTGTACTCGTCCTAATTGGTTTGGTATTGGTCAGCGGTATCCGAGGTAACGCAAACACTGCTATTGATGTAGCTACTAATGGGGGTGTGCCCAAAGACCCCGGTGCATCCCTTTCCCAAGCAGAATTAGTTGAAATTAATCAGTTGTGGGAAGGCAGTGCTCATGCCTTAGCAGACGTCAACTGCTCTAGCTGTCACCAAGACTCTGAAACTAAAGAATTAGTGGTTAAACCAACCCAGGAAAGTTGTCAAACTTGCCATGAGGTAGCAGTTGAGACGTTTTTGTATGGTAAGCATGGCATTCGGATCTCAGAAGGACTATCTCCCTTGACACCAGCAATGGCTCATTTGCCGATGAAAGAGTCAGCGATAGACAAGCAAATGAACTGCAACACCTGTCATAATGTCCATTCTGTAGATACCTGGCAAGCCTCTGTAGATTCCTGTTTAACCTGTCATAATGACAACCACTCCCTTAACTATCAAAACTCAAAGCATGCCCAACTATTTGCTGACCAAGGTACTTTACCCAGACCGAATGGTGAATCGGTGACCTGTGCTACCTGTCATTTACCTCGTCAGCAGCTGGAAAACACAGAAAACACAATTGTCGTTAATCACAACAATACCTTTACTCTTAAACCACGCGATCGCATGGTTAAGGAAGTTTGTATGAACTGCCACAGCGTCGAGTATAGCTATAACAGCATCTTCGACGATGAGCTAGTGGAGGAAAACTTTGCTGAACCTCCTACCCTAAAGCTAGAAACCTTTGATCTAGTTCGTGAATTTGAGAAGAAACGGTCGAGTAATGCTGAATAGTAGTAAAAGCTACTAATTAACGCTACTAATTAACGCTACTAGTAGTAAAAGCTACTAAATAAAGCTACTAAATAAAGCTACTAAATAAAGCTACTAGCTAACGCTAATCATTAAATTAGCGGTAGTCATAGCCATTTTATAGCCACGTCATACCAATTAAATACAACGAGAGGAGACACGAAATCATGGCAATCAAGACATTGCTACATCGCATGAAAACCAAAGCTGTAGGCTTAATTGCCTTAGGTTTAGCGATTTGCGTCACTGTTGTCGCTTGTGGTGGCGGTTCCACTCAGCAAGCTGCAGGTGTTGCTCCAGAATTAGTTGTGGATTATATCCATACCGTGCTCTTAGCAGACCGCACTGCTTACACCAAGCATGTCATTAACCGCTTGACGAAATTAGAAGGCAAAGAGAAGCCAAAAGGAGTAGTTGATGCGGAAGCCACTGAAGGTTGGCAACAAACTGGTGGTATTCCCCTACCAGCTCAGATGTTCCGTCTAGGAGCAGAGATTGCTTCTGAGAACGGACAGTTTACTTACGGCTTAATTTCCCCTTGGAACATCAACGATAACCAAGCGCCAAAATCTGAATTTGAAAAGAAAGCGATGGCAGAAGTGGTTGAAACTGGTGAGCCTTACATGGACTATCAAGAAATTGCTGGTACAACCTATTATTCTGCAGTCTACCCTGATAAAGCAGTGGCTGAAGCCTGTGTCTCTTGCCACAACACCCATCCTGTACACAAAGAGCGCTATCCCGACAAAGTCTTCGAGATGGGCGAAGTCATGGGTGGCATCATCATTAATCTGCCTCTAAAAGGCACCTAATTTTTAGGGGAAATGTGAGAGCAATCAGCTATCAGCTATCAGCAATCAGCTATCAGCTATCAGCTATCAGCTATCAGCTATCAGCTATCAGCTATCAGCGGTCAGCGATTAGCGCTACGCGCACGCTTGGCCTTTGGCCACGCTACGCGAACAGCTATCACCCAAAGACTGACGGCTGACGGCTGACGGCTGACGGCTGACGGCTGACTACTGACTGCTGAGTGCTGAGTGCTGACAAAATAGGTTTAACCGAAAAGCCACTATGTTATGAAGCCCAAATTTTCTACCTTAATCATCCTCACCTTCATCTGTGTGGTAATTCTGACTCCCTTTGCCCTCAGTCCCCTTTATCTACCGATGCTGCGGGACAATTATTTTAGATGGTATCAGCTTTTACAAGGGGAACTTTATAAGCAAATTACCGGCTATCTATCCCTAGCCTTTGTCTTGTTTGAGATGGTACTAACGGCTAGAAAGCGTAGTCGTGGCTGGATGATTAAGTTTACTATTCCTGGTTCTATGCAGCTGTGGCGCAGTTTACATATCTTTTTGGGAGTCGCCCTGTTAGGAACAACATTAATTCATACCATTGGGGCGACTGGTAAGAATTTTAATTCTATATTTCTGTGGGTATTTTTTGGTGTAACTCTATCGGCTCTAGTCGGTGTGGTGGCGGAAACTGGGGTGCTGGAATCTCCTAGAAAATATTTTGGTTGGGTGCCAGCAAAGGATGGCATTGGCACGATGCTACCGGGTATATCTAAAGGCCCCCTAATTCGTAATCTACGCTCTATCTGGCTATCCACCCATATCTTCCTAGTCAGTGTGTTCTTTGTCATGCTAGGATTTCACATATTTCTCGCCTATTACTATCAATGAATAGGCAATAGGGAACAGGCAATAGGCAATAGGGAACAGGCAACAGTGGCGTAGGGTGTGTTAGGGACGGGCTCGCCAAGACGCAAGCCATAGCAAGTGTTAGGTTGTTGCCCGTAACGCACCACCGCGTCAAATAGTAAAAGTGAGATGCACCCGATACGATTATTTTTTGGTGTTATGATAATTGAGTATTTTGTTTCATGATCTATTGGTAAATACTATATCAATAAATATAGCGTTTCCTAGTCTAGTCAGGTATATCTAAATTTTATTCACTGCTCCCTGCTCCCTACAACCCAGGAATTTAGACATCACCCAATTGAGAAATACTATAATGAATAGTGATAAAGGAACACTCAGGGCAAAACTCAGCATTGTTGTAGGAATAATCACTGTTGTATTCGCCGCTGGAACATTTTTCCTAACTCGTTCTGATGTATCTAGCCTTAGCACTTCGAGCGTGGCTGGGTTAGCTCTAATCAAGACAATGGCAAAGCAATCCCTACCGTATGAGCTTGCTTTAAGCAATAATAAGCCAACTGTAATAGAATTTTACGCTGACTGGTGTACCACTTGTCAATCTATGGCTCCCATACTAAATAAAGTACACCAACAGTATGGAGAAACCGTGAATTGGGTGATGCTAAATATAGATGACCCCCAGTGGGCTAAACCGATTGAAAAATACCGAGTGACTGGTGTGCCTCAATTCACATTTCTAGACAGTAATCAGCAAGAGACAGAAATCCTAGTTGGCAAAATACCTGAAACAATTATCAGTAAAGTGCTGCAAGAGCTATTATCCTGAAAACAGGATGACCAGAGGTGAAAAGTTACAGGTTAGAAAGTTACAGGTTATTAAACCTTAAACAAACCAACCTTAAACTTTCAACAACAAAATATTAAACAATATCTTTCTACAAAGCTGCCAACTTTAAGATACCGATATCAAAACTACGAGACATTACTGCACTAGTTAAGTCCGCACCGCTAAGATTAGCACCACTCAAATCCGCTCCCTGAAGGTTAGCACCACTCAAATCTGACCCCTGAAGGTTAGCACCACTCAAATCCGCTCCACGCAAATCGGCTTTGTGTAAGTTAGTTTCAGTCAAATTTGCCTTGATTAACCTAGCTGCAGTTAAGTCTATCCAACTGAGGTTAGCTCTAGTAAGGTTCGCTTCGGTAAGGTTAACCCCTTCTAAAACAGATACATAAAGCTGAGCACCACTGAGATTTATTCCCTCAAGATCTACCCAACTCAACATTTCCTCACTCAGATTTATGCCCCGAAAATCCCGTTCTCCCCTAGCATATCGCTTCAGTAGTTCCTCAGGATTGGTTGTGGTAAGTTGGCTAGATGGACTAGTGTACAACAGCATAGATAACCTCAAACGTGATCTGGATTGGGTCTGGTGTTAATCACAATTCCTTACAGATGGGAAATTGTAGACAGACCTTAATATGGCCAGTATCGAAGTCTGATGTTAGCGATCGCGTTTACGCAACCGTTTAGCAATGTTTAATTTAGTAGACTATTAGTAGACTAATTGAGTACACCTTTAAGATGAAAAACTTGCTCAATGTATAAGTGAATACAATATTAATTTAAATTTATGGTAATAGTTCATGAAGTGAAGGTATTTAAAACTAAGCGATCGCTTAGTTTTAAAAAAGCGAAAAAAACCATAATTTAGGAAAAAGCTTGTGTTGATAAAATTGTTTTATACCAGGGTGTATTATATAGAAATAAATCCTAAATTTTGGGTAAAAACTATTCCTGATTACCTTATAGTTACGAAACCATGTTGTGTGCTACCAATCTTGACCAGTATGTTCACAAATAACCTAGAATTGCTATATGCTTGAGCATACATTGAAATTTATTGGCTCGATTAAACTAGCTGTCCCTTTACTTAGTATGATTGTCGCTATCTTAATTGGGGCGACGTTTTACGAATCTCAGGTCGGGTCAACTACCGTGCAACAGGAGATTTACAAAAGTCCGTGGTTTGGAGCCTTAATGTTCCTACTAGCCCTCAACTTAGCGGTCTCAGCTCTGTATCGCTATCCCTGGCGAGGTGCGCGTAAAATCGGCTTTGCTCTGACCCATCTTGGTATCATCATAATTATCGCTGGTTCAGCGGCTGTAATCCACTTAGGTGTAGAGGGCATGTTACCTTTGCGCACCGATACGGCTTCGAGCAATCAGATTCGGGTTGAAGGGGAATTTGTGGAAGTGATGACACCATCATCAGAGTTGCAGCAGGCGGATGTATTGATCAAGCCAGATGGTTCAGTCATGCCCAAGCAAATTGGTAAACTGTCTTTGGTAGGCTACAGCGACAACACCATCAAAACAGTCAGTTTTACCGAAGGGGAAACGGCAGATAATCTAGCAGTAGATAATCCAGCTGTGCGATTACGCTTGAAAAGCGATCGCATGGGGCAAACCCTAGAGCGCTATTTAGCTGTAGCCCCAGTAGCCTATAGCAAAGTAGGAATTGGGCCAGCTGAATTAGAAATTATTCAGGTAGATACGGTAGCGACAGGAAAAGGAAAATCTCTGGTATCCCCCCCTGACGAAAAAAACCTGAGTCCTTGGGGAACCATCGAGGTAACGTCAAAAGAAAGGGACAAGATAGATACAGAGATTATCGATATAAAACAAGCTCTGTCATCCCAAGCCCCAGACTCCTCAGTCAAAGTAATCGATTTTTGGCCAGATTTCCGACTAGACGCCAACAACCAACCGACCACGGCCTCCCAACAACTGAGAAATCCCGCAGTACAGTTAGAGGTATCCACACCAGAAGGGCTTGAACGCTGGTTTGTGTTTGGAAAGGAAAACTTTCCCCCAATTCGTTCAGTGGTATCAGGACAACCCCTAGAAGGAATTGAGATTAGCTATAACATTCAACCCCAGGAATCACAGGATTATTTCCGGGTGATCGTGACTCAATCAGGTCAGCTATTCTATGCTGCCCATTCCTCGAAAGGATTTAAATCTGGGACTTTAGAGGTTGGAAAAGCTGTCAGTCCCGGTTGGGCAGACTTCCAAATTACCCTAGACGAGTATATTCCCCATGGCATAATCAATCGTCAAGTTATACCTGTATTTGACTCAACCGTTAAGGGAGTACCAGCTTTATTAGTCAGCACCGAAACCGGAACCCAAACCTGGTTACCCTGGGGCGAACCGACTACGATTAACGAACCAACAGGAGAAATCTTTGCTGCCTTTAGTCCCAAACTCTTGCAACTGCCATTTGCGATCGCATTAGAAGACTTCATCGTTGAACGCAATGAAGGCAGTGATTCCGTTGCCATGTGGACTAGCAAAATCCGGCTCGAAGACCGGGATCACAATGTCATCTCCCACCGCAACGTTTGGATGAACCATCCCACCTGGTATCAAGGCTGGAAAATAGCCCAAGCTTCCTGGAATCCCGGTGACTTAAAACAATCAACCCTACAAATCAAGCGAGAACCAGCCTGGGTAACTGCCTTAACCTGGACAGGCTCCGGTCTAGTAATCGGTGGCATCACCATCATGTTCTATGGTCGAGGGGTAGCCAAAAAACTGCGCCGCCAGCCAGAGGAGTCCGGAGTTCCCTTGTACTATCATTCCCCCTAGCATACTTTGTTCTAGTTCAGATTAGCGTTTACTCCTGTTTAGCTTTTACTCCTGTGCTTTGATGAAACCACTCCAACTCCTGATCGGACTCTGTCTCGGAATCGTAATCCTGATCATACCTCCAACCCAACTGCAACCATCACCCCTAGACCCCTTACAAACCCTAGCCGTCCAACTTGATGGGCGCAAAAAACCCTTAGACACCGTAGCCCGAGAAACCGTAGCCAAAATCCACGGTTCAACTAACTACCGCCTAGAAAACAATCAAACTCTCAACTATCTCCAAACCTACCTATCCCTATGGTTTAATAACCGAGACTGGAACCAAGAACCCTTCATTCTACTTACCTACCGCCCCCTCAAAGAAAAAATTGGTCTTGACCTAGAACAAAAATACTTCTCCTTCGGAGAATTAGTCAGTTCCAACCTAGGTGCCATGGTTCTGGAAGCCAATCAAAAACAAGCCGACAACATTGAGCTGACCAGAGACGAACGAGAAGCCCTGACCATAGAAGACAGACTGGCATTAATGTTACGCACGGTAGGTACTGATACCCTACCCCTAGTTCCCCATCCCAGTGATAGTAAAGGCACTTGGGTAAGCATACCTCAATCGCAACAGTATTACACCAACGAACAAATTACCCCTCTACAGCAGAGTTACCAAACACTCAAACAAGCCTATCGTTTAGATCCCCTACTGACTACTGTTGAGGTTGGGCAAGTCGCGGAAACACTACATCAGCAGTTAGCTGCTCTTAGCCCTGACATTTACCCCAAGGATTCCGTGCTGCAACGGGAAGTTAACTTCTCTAGTTTTCGCCCCTTCAGTAAAGCCTGGAAAATTTATGCGATCGCATTACTAGTCCTATTATTAGGATTATCCCTCAAGCAATTCGACCTCTACTCAGGAGCAGTAGGAATTTTCCTCACAGGTCTTTTCATCCAAGGCTACGGCTTTATCACCCGCATGGAAATTGCCGGACGTCCCCCAGTCACCAATATGTATGAATCCGTAGTGTGGGTTGGATTTGGGATAGCCGCCATTGCCCTAGTATTTGAGCTAATCTACCAGGCAAAATACTATTTGTTAGCCGCTGCTCCTTTATCAATCCTTTGTCTTCTTCTAGCAGACAGTCTTCCAGCCGTCCTAGATCCAAGTATTGCCCCCCTTGTACCAGTACTACGAGACAACTTTTGGCTAAGTATCCACGTTCCCACCATTACCCTCAGCTATGCTAGTTTTGCCTTAGCGATGGGATTAGGACATATTATTCTAGGACATTATCTAGTTGCTCCCCAATCCTTTCAACGAATTTCCAATCTATCAAAATTCAACTATCGAGTACTACAAATTGGTGTTTTACTGCTCACTACTGGCATTATTCTCGGTGGGATATGGGCTCACTTCTCCTGGGGTCGCTTCTGGGGTTGGGATCCCAAAGAAACCTGGGCGTTGATTGCCCTAATGTGTTACATAGTCCCATTACATGGTCGTCTGGTAGGATGGTTAGCAGACTTTGGGATGGCAGTCATTAGTGTAGTTTGTTTTAATGCTGTGTTGATGGCTTGGTATGGCGTTAACTTTGTTCTCGGTACGGGTTTACACAGTTATGGATTTAGCACTGGTGGCTCAGAATTAATTGTCGGGACCCTCGTTGGTTTAGACTTATTATTTGTAGCAGCTGCAGCTACCAGACATAACCGTTGGCTGCTCTCTAAATCTAGTGACAATCTAGTGAAACAATTGAGTCCAAACCAACCGGTTATGGCTAAAGATAATTAAAATTAATTAAAACTAACTAAAAATGCATAATGCCAACTAATAATGAAGAAGAGATTATAACCCTAATTTAGTTGGTCATATTTTCGATTAAAAATTCCTGGTTTGAGAGATAATATAATTAATTTTTGATTATGGTTTATTATTAAAATAAATCGTTTTCCACATAGAGGTATACTATGGATCGTCGTAAATTTATGGGCTGGTTTGGTGTTGGTGCATTGGCTACTTATCTACCAGTAGCCTTAGCCGCCTGTAGTCCTAATCAAAGTCCGCCAAAAGCAACAGAAAAGAAAAGCCCTAAGATTGATAAATCGGTGCGAGAAGATGGATTCCAAGCTGTTGGCACAGTGCAGGAATTAGAAGAAAAAGGCAAAATTAGCGACAAGATAGCAGATATTCTAGTCGTGCGTAATCTTAGTAACAATAGTCTTGTTGCCGTAAACCCTAAGTGTACTCACCAAGCGTGTAGTGTAGCTTGGAAGCAAGAGGACAAGATATTTAACTGTCCTTGCCACGGTTCTAAATTTGATGTAGATGGAAAAGTAACGAAAGGACCTGCAGACAAACCCTTGAAAAGCTATGAAACCAAGGAAGAAGATAATTTAGTTTTGGTAAAAGTAAGCTAGTCATTTAGGAGCAGGTTTGATATTGCAGCTGAAGTCCCCCTTTTTAAGGGAAATTTAGGTGCAGCTGAAGTCCCCCTTTTTAAGGGGGATTTAGGGGGATCTCTTTGCACCTCATGAGAGATAATTGCTATAACTAACCTGCTCCTGCGTCTTTCCAATTCAAAAATTAAAGCTTTGTTCATTTAAAATAATGTCTTGATAAGTACCTGACTTCACTAAACGACCTTGATCGAGTAAATAGATACAATCACAATGTTCAATAGTGGAGAGACGGTGGGCAATGATAATCATCGTTTTAGTGCCATTCAACGATTTAATTGCTTCATTAACCAAGTATTCAGTTTCATTATCTAGTGCAGAAGTCGCCTCATCTAGGACTAAAATTTCCCTTTGATGGTAAAGTGCGCGAGCAATTCCTATCCGTTGGCGTTGACCACCAGATAAACGCACTCCCCGTTCACCAACAACAGATTTAACTCCCTCAGGCAATTGCTCAACAAACTCCGCAAGTTGAGCAGATTGGATAGCCTGATCTAATCGTTCTCGATCAATCAAATGCTTTGGAATACCAAAGGCAATATTTCCTTCGATTGTGTCATCTATCAGAAAAATCGACTGTGGGATATAGCCAAGTAAATTTTGCCAGGAACGCAGGTTATTATAGATCGATTTACCTTTGTACCTAATCTCACCACTTTCAGGAGCTAACAGACCTAAAATAACATCAACTAATGTTGTCTTACCTGACCCTGATTTACCGACTAAAGCAATAGATTGACCTTTGTTGATAGTCAAAGATATGTTCATAATAGTAGGGTCTAAAACCTTGGGATAGCGGTAGGTAATTCTATCAATTTCGATCTGATTATCCTGGTGTGATAGACTTCTATTAACGTCAATGGAGTTGACAAAATCCCTGAATTGATGATATGAGGGAGTATTAGGCTTGGATAGGGCAGATAAATTTGATAAATATGTAGGCTCAAAAATTTCCTCTACTTCAATGTCTTCTAACTCTTTTAAATCTAAGTATATTTTATTAATCGAATAGCTGGAGTTTCGCATCAAAGCAATATTAGATGTTAAATGACTAAATGCTGGAATCATGCGTACGGAAGCCAAAGCGAAAATACCTAAAACTTGGATAATATTTTCTGTACCAAGGTTAAAGACTAAGACTATAGATACAAAAGCTACTAAAAATGTCACTAAAATCGCTTCAATTATAATGCGAGGCAAAGCTTGAAACGTATGAAACGATGTCATGCCATTAACCAGTTGATCGACTTGATCACTCATTTGCCTTTCAAAATAAGATTCGCAACCAATAATTCGTGTTTCTTTTAGTCCTCCAAGGCTATGATTGATGATGCGAATCATTTCCTCCTTAGATTGAGATACCTTTTTTCCCCATTCGGAAATTTTGTCTTTAAATTGGTAGATAATCCCCAAGGGAATTAGTAAAATCAATCCTAGGGTGAGTGTTGCAATCGGATCGGTTAGTATTAGTAAAATTACTAAAAACAAGATAATAATAAAACTGGCTACCGTTTTTAGGAAAGGAATCATGAATTTTACACTAAAAACTCCAGAATCTTCCAAGACTGTGTTAATTAAAAAAGCAGTATTTTTCCTAATATGAAATGTGTAAGGTGCTACCAAGTAGGCGTGGAGCAAATTTGAAGATAATTCACCGTATTGAGTAAAGCTAAATTGAAAGATATATTTTTGAGCTTGGAAACTTAATAAGGATTTAGTCCAGAAGGCAACAATAATGATGAAACCTAGCAAGGCAATAAACTGAACGTCAGAAGTTAAACCTAACTTGACATAAACCCAATGCAACCGAGAATTTAGTTCAATCAACGTTGGGTTAGTAGCTAACCCCATAAATGGCCCGACAAGTCCAATACCTACAGTATCCAGCAGGGAGGTTAGTAAGATTAATAACAGAAGAGGGATAAGTCGGAGTTTTCTTTCTCCGAGAATGTATAAAAAATTTGACAAATAGCTAAACATTTGCTATGTAAATTATTATGATGATAAAGGAATAATTTAGTGTAAATCAGCTTTATGATGTAGTCAAAGATAAGATTGAGGACTGAGGTTGGGTCAAATCTAGACAATTGTCCCAGTCCAGTGCCATTGCCGAGCAGCATCAGGAGAAGCTGGACAATCTCAATTACTTGCACAAAGTCATTAATCTCTCGAAGGTGAGCTAATGGCCAATTGCCTTGATTGAAGTAACCCTGATTAGACTGTTAGCATCGATAACGTTTATAAACGAGTTTTCAAAATCCATAAGCCCACAAGCCCTGTTATTATTGGCATCCTGTCTAGGTTATAGTTAACAAAAAATTTAGATTTTAGTTCGTTACATTATTTGTTATCAAAAATAAAAAAACAATTAATAGTTATTAATAATCCTTAAATTAACAAGAAAAATTTCAAAATAATGGAATATATTTATCGATTTTATTTGAGGTTTTTATAGACAATTATCCTTAAAAAATATAGTGTGTTTTATATTATTTTTTTCTGAGCAAAATGCCGGTAATCAGGATAAAATCAAATGACAGGTCCGCGCTATCCACGCTCTCGGACCCCTTTAGGGATGATGGTACTACCTTGCCCTTAGTGCTTACTTCACTTACCTAACAATGCTCAAATGAACAATGAGAACTGGCTAGAAATCGGTAGAATTGTTTCCCCCCATGGGCTAAAAGGAGAGTTGCGAGTCTATCCCAGTTCTGACTTTCCCGAGAGGTTTGAGGAGCCAGGACAGCGCTGGTTAAAACCACCACTTCCTCCTTCCGGGGATGATTATCCTCCCCAACCCGTAGAATTACTTTGGGGACGTTTTGTCCCTGCTAAAGGGTTATATGTTGTACACCTAAAGGGGGTAGACAACCGGGATCAGGCAGAGGCGTTGCGCGGTTATCAACTGTTGGTACCAGCCAGCGATCGCCCAGAGCTAGAGGAAGATGAGTATCACATCCTAGACTTGATTGACCTTGAAGTGTTTAATCAACTCACTGGTAAAGCTGTGGGGGTAGTCGTAGACGTGATCCCAGCGGGTAATGACCTTTTGAAAGTCAAATTGCAATCTTCAGTGCAACCGCCCCTAACCCAGCCAGAAACTCCACCACCTACTCGAACTAGCAAGAAACGCCAATCCAAGGCTAAGAAGGAACCACAGCCAGCAACGGTGCTGATTCCGTTTGTGAAAGCGATCGCACCAGTGGTCGATCTCGAAAATGGTCGGATTGAGATTACCCCTCCTGCCGGTTTACTAGAAGTCAATCAACCTTAAGTCATAAATAATTCTAATGGATCTATAATTTTGCAGCCAGATTTGGCAGCCAGTAAAATCTCCCCTTCATCCCTTCATTTGCATAGAAAGTGCTCGTTGTGATGGTGATAAGCGCCCCAAAACCATTGCCATGTCTAGGTTTCAGTTCACTATTATCCCAAATTATACAATGCCCGATTCAGCCACTTACCTCGCCACTTACCAAGGGCGGGTTAAGTTGGATCCTGCTGGGAGTGGAAAGCTGAGATTGAAGCCTTGACCTGAGCAATCCTTGCTAGGTGATGTTTAATCGTCTGATCACATGACTATTTAGGCTTACTATTTTATCATCCAGAATCAACTGTTTAATAATATTATTAAAATGACTATGTTAATTAAAGTTAACAAAAAGCTGTGTCTACACAAAATTTATTATCATACCACACTACGAAAAACCATGTTTGGAACTGGCAAGGTAACCAGATTGAATACACCGTAATGGGGACTGGTAAGCCTCTACTGTTGGTTCATGGTTTTGGGGCATCCATTGGACATTGGCGCAAGAATATTCCTGTTCTAGCCGCAGGGGGTTATCGAGTGTTTGCCATCGATCTGCTGGGATTCGGAGGTTCTGATAAACCTGCCTTATCCTACACCTTAGAGTTGTGGCAACAACAAATAAAGGACTTTTGGGATACCTACATCAATGAACCTACCATATTTATCGGTAACTCCATTGGTGCTCTGTTAAGTCTGATGGTGGTCACAAACTATCCTGAGATTGCTGCTGGTGGTGTCTTAATCAACAGTGCTGGTGGACTCAATCACCGCCCTGAAGAGCTAAATCTACCTTTACGGTTGGTGATGGGAGCTTTTACCAGATTAGTTAACTCACCAACCTTTGGGCCGTTCCTGTTTAACCGTATCCGCCAGAAAAATCGCATCCGCAGCACCCTCCGTCAAGTCTACTGTGACTCAGATGCCATTACAGAGGAACTTGTAGAGTTAATCTACCAGCCTGCTTGTGATCCCGGTGCTCAAAAGGTATTTGCATCAGTTCTTACTGCTCCTCCTGGTCCTGCACCTAGTGAACTTTTACCGAAGTTACAAAGTCCTCTACTCATTCTTTGGGGAGAGGAAGACCCTTGGACACCGATTTCTGGTGCTACCATCTTCCAAAAGCAGAGTGATCAGGGTAAAGACGTAAAATTTGTAGGAATTCCTAAGGCTGGTCACTGCCCTCATGACGAAAACCCAGAGTCCGTAAATTCACTGATTCTCGATTGGTTGTCATCTCGCTTATGAAATATAAAAGGAAGTAATCAGGGTCAAGCATGTAAGTAAGAAGGGTAAACCTTTAACATTTACAGCTATTGATAATACTGGACATTCCCCCTCTAACCCAAGAGAGAATTCCGTAAATTCACTGGTTATATATTGGCTTTTGTCTGGATATGAATAATAATAAGGAAGATCCCTGAAGCCATAGACAATCCTATCGGTGATTAGTCGTAAGCACATAGTTATGATGGAATTAACAGCTATATTTTCGGTGCATAGATTGTTAGAGCGAATCCATGTGAAGTAACCGAAATTGAATGAGTATAAGCTATGTACGTGTTATTACTGATGACCGGAGCAGGAACAGTTAATTTAACTGCTTCTTCAACAGGTTTGAATGATTTAGATATTCTTAAGAAAGCCTTTGTCAGGGTCAGATTGCTCAAATAACCCGCAGTTGCTGCCTCTGAAATCAAAATCAGGTAAAGCTCTTGCAGTATTCCAGAGAACTATTTAAGTAAATTCACGGCAAGCTTTTTGAACTCTTTCTTATTCTTAAAGATCGTTTAAGTGGTTGTCGCGACGTCTTTATTGTCAAGAAATATCACAATTTAGAAGAAACCCAAACTGGCTTCCAAGTGTTACGAATTTAACGCGGAAGCTTTAACTCTTTTGTTGTCAACATAGGACTTACACACTCAGGGGGTCAAACCCATCATTAATAAGTTTACTATATCACTTATTGTCTACTAATAGTGTGAATACATTGTGAATGCCGAAGTTCTATAAGAATTCCTAGGAGGTCATGTATGGACAGGAGGAGATCATAATAATGATAATTGAAGAATTAGCCAAGGGCTATATGACAGCTCCAGCCTATGAAGCTCCTATATCTTTAGTTAAAGAGTTTCGTCAATTTGTGATTGACTTAGCAAAGGTAGAACTGCAAGGGGTCAATTTTGAGTTCGTTGACTACCAACCCTACTTTCGAGGACCAGATCTATGTCTGAATGACATCAAAGCTGACTTTGAAAAAGGAAATGTTAAAATCAGCGCCCAATATAATGAATCAGATCTACTAGGTAAGGACGTCAACTTAATTTACCGATGTATTCATGAAAGGCATCACGTTAAACTCGATGTGGACTTTGGCTGGCAAGGCGAGTGCGCCATTGCTGCTCACATTATGTCCTTTACGGACAACCTGTTGTTTAAGCAACTTCTGTATAGCGAGGGGTTAGGACAAGTGGCTGTGCGCCTGCATACAGGAGAATTTCCTGATTACCAAAAAGTCGTTCTCTTTGATGAAGAGGTTATACATTGTATGGAGAAGACAATGAAAAATGTCAGAAATATCCGATGCCAGAACCACTAATTGAACTGAAGGGAGTGAGCAAATCCTTTGGGAGCAATGTCATTTTGAATCAGTTGGATCTAAAAATTTATCAGGGTGATGCCCTAGTAATTATTGGTCCTTCTGGAACCGGCAAATCAACAATTCTTCGGATTATTGCTGGCTTACTACCTGCTGATGTCGGTGAAGTTTATGTTAAAGGGCAACGGCGCTCCGGTTTAATAGAAGATGCTCAAGACCCCATTGGCATTGGTATGGTATTTCAGCAAGCAGCCTTGTTTGACTCGCTGACGGTGGAAGAGAATGTGGGTTTCTTGCTTTACCAGCACTCTAAACTACCACATCATCGAATTAGGAAATTAGTCAATCAAAGCCTGGAGATGGTAGGGTTATCTGGTGTTGGAGACCGCTACCCAGCTGAGTTATCAGGAGGTATGCGCAAACGAGTCAGTTTTGCCCGTGCCATCATTTCTAATCCTGATAATCCCAGAGACAACCCAGAGGTGTTACTCTACGATGAACCAACCGCTGGACTTGACCCGATCGCCTCAACAGTAATTGAAGATTTAGTGCGCCAGATACAACGAGAGGAAAACGCTTGTAGTACTTACCTAATGGTCACCCATCAGGAGAGTACAATTCGCCGCACCGCTGACCGGGTTGTTTTTCTCTACAAAGGCAAAGTACAGTGGTCCGGCAGCGTTGGGGAGATAGATACCACAGATAATCCTCTAGTACAGCAATTCTTTAGTGCCAGTACCACCGGTCCAATTCAAGTAATAGGTTAACTCTAGATCAGGAGACTGTTTTTATTTATTAATTTGGTTAGGTTGGTTGGCTAATGGTTGAATGGCTTTAGGCATAAGGGCTGTAGGTTGAATGGCTCGATGGCTTTGCCGCTCTAATGACTAGTCAACTACCAGGACCTGTGTTAGCCATTCGGGCTGATCTCGATGCCCTGTCAATTAAACAACAAAATGATCAGGTGCGCGCCCGTTCCCGCCCCGCGTCGGCTTTGTCGATAGGCGCGCGCAAAGAGCGAATTTAATTCTTAATGGTAAGAGCGCACCTATGCCTTATCGGTCACAGCATGATGGTCGAATGTATGCTTGCGGTCCTGGGCGGACATACTCCGATCTGCGACAAAAGGAGTTTGACAAAGTTGCTCCCAACTTGCTAGACTAAACGTAGTCATAACGAGTACGTATAAAGCGTCTTTCCTTGATAATTGGTAGCTTTGACGAGAACACATGACAACTTGCTCTACTCAAACACTCAGCACTCAGCAATCAGCACTCAGCACTCAGCACTCAGTACTCAGCAATCAGCAATCAGCAATCAGCACTCAGCACTCAGCACTCAGCACTCAGCACTCAGCACTCAGCACTATAGTTAAACAGAGGTTAGTGAGATGGTGAACATTGTTGGAATTAGTGGTAGTTTACGTCCTGAATCCTATAGCTATCAGGCTTTAAACCATGCTATAGACCGAGTTAAAGCTAATGGTATATCAACTGAAATCCTCGACTTGCGTCAGATGCAATTACCATTTTGCACTGGTGATAGTGACTATGCAGACTATCCAGATGTCACTCGATTACAGGAAACCGTGAAGCAAGCCGATGGCTTAATTCTGGCAACACCGGAATATCACGGTAGTGTGAGTGGTGTACTTAAAAATGCTCTAGATTTGATGAGTTTTGAACATCTCGAAGGCAAAGTTATCGGTTTGATTAGTGTATTGGGGGGTCAGTCGAATAGTAACGCTCTCAATGACCTACGGATAATTATGCGCTGGGTACATAGTTGGGTCATTCCAGAGCAAATTGCCATTGGTCAGGCTTGGAAAGCTTTTGGTGAAGATGGCAAACTTTTGGATAAAAAACTTTCCGAGCGCTTCGATCAATTTGCAGAAAGTTTGGTAGCAAATACTCAGAAGTTAAGGTAATCTCAAATCTGGTTAGGGATTTGGGTGTAACAAAAATACCAATTAAAGTAGGCTGACCAAAGTATAGCAATTCTCATTTTGAGGTGCGACCCAATGGGCGCGAGCAATCCCTCGCGCCCATTGGAAAACGCACCTTGAGCGAATTTAATAATTAGATGTGGAAAGCGTATCTATTGGGTTTTAGGGAGCAGACAGCACGGAGCAGCGAGTAGCGCTGTATACCTTATACCAGTTTTCAAAAGTAGCGTCATACTTACAATAAAAACATGACCATATACATTGGCTTTCGCAATCTGTATGTATGTCATGACTTTTGATTTTTGGTATTACTCCCTTGAATTTGGAAATACCATTACACCCATTGCTATAGCAGAAGGAACGAAGGAACGAAGGAACAAAGTCAAACTCTTGCGCTTACTTAGGTTTGAGAATTTTGTCATGTCCTAACTGCCCTGGCGACTGCTATATAAAAAAAAACTGGCTGTGTTGTGAAGGGTTTTAACCCTCACAGCACAGCCAAGCTGATCATCAATTACGGCACAGGATGGCTGATTTGTGCGATCTGTTAGGTATGTATTTATTAAAAAGCAATTTAGCATGGCTGTGTTGCCAGTTTGGCAGTAAATTAGATTTCCACTGCACTTACTCGAACACAAGCATCTAGAAGTGTACCTAATTAGGAGTTATCTTAGGTACTGAGTCACCTGATAAGCAAATTAAATTATCCTTCTGAGTGTTGATAATTCCCCGTTGGCGAAGCTTTCCTATCAACCGAGTGACAGTGACACGGGTGGAGCCAATGGCACTACCGATTTGTGCATGAGTTAAGGGAAATGGTAAGCAGTAACCTTGTTCACACGGTTCCCCGAACTCTTCAACCAAGAGTATCAGAAATCCCAAGAGCCGATCAATGGTTCGTCGCTGTCCTAAGGTACTCAGCCACAGGAGTTTGCGTTGATGCTGAAGCCTAAATGCATCTAATATCTCTCGTCGGAAGTGTGGCCAGTTGTCTAAGTCATCCCAGTACATCCATACCACAGCAGTTTGCTCAACGTGGGAGTAAGCCTGCAGTGTGAAGGGTGAAAGGGCAACAATTTCAAAGGGCTGACCCGCACCAATGAATCCTAAAAACGCTTCTTCCATATTCTGATGGGAGCATTGAGATTCAGAACAATTGGGGCTAGCACTGACTTGAGAAGTACCCACCAAACGGATTGCCCCCCGCTCTACCAAATACAACAACCCAGGACGGGTAGGAATCCGCTCATCTTTGCTAAACGTCCTATAACGGTAGTGTTCCTGTCCCCAATCTAAGATCCTTTGCCAAGTTACAAAGGGTCGGGATACCTCTAATGGGTCGGATGGTGAATACATAAGCTCCGAGCCTGATGGATACACAAGTTTATCTAGATCTTACATGGAGTCCAAAGTAACAAAAAATACCTTGAGAAGTAGCTCATGGCGCGTAAATTTGTCAGGTAATTCTGCTGCCCTGAGTACCCGATTACAAGAACAGATATCCAGAGCAATGGTAGATTCTGGTATTCCCCAGTTGATATTGGAAACGATTCCTTTAGAACGCTGCTCAGATAATGCTGGTGTAGCATATCGATCAGCGATCGCTCTCAAGCTTTCTCGCGCCATGCAGCAAAGTCCTCTAGCCATTGCTCATCAGTTAACTGTATCTTTGCCAACCATAACTCAAGATGGTGGCAAACAAAACTTGATCGAATTCGAGGTTGAAGTAGCTCCCCCAGGCTGGATTAATTTTTGGCTGACAGATCAGGGGTTAGCAACTTGGTTACAAGATTGGATTCAACCTTCAACAGACACGCTGATTAGCTTTCGCCCTCAACAAGGTCAAAAGAATCTTTTGGGCTACTTAGAACTTAGCACCCAGCACTCAGGACTCTTGACACAAGATACTTCCAAGATCTTTAGAGTTCAGTATGCCCATGCTCGTTGCTGCTCACTCCTGCGCTTGGCTCATCGCCAGGGCTTAATCCAGATTCAGAGTATGGACTTGAAAACCTCTAGGGGACTGATCGTTGTGCCATATCCAATTCCCTGGTTAAAAGACGACCTAGGAACAGGGAAAAATCAGCAGCTTATACAGTTGGTTCATCCAGCAGAAAGACTCTTAATTGGTCAAATCATGGACTTGACAGACTACTTTAGTGGAAGCGAATCAAAGAATTTGCTAAAACTGGCAAGTTCTGTGAGCAATGCTTTTGAGCAGTTCTACCGTAGCTGTCGCATTTGGGGGGAGGTGAAACACCAGACCCCTAGGCTGGCTCAAGCAAGGTTAGGATTAGTGGGGGTAACTCAAGTAGTTTTGCGATCGCTTCTAGAAGACCAACTGGATGTCCCTGCACCAGGTGAACTTTGACCGAAAAAAAAAATTTTGCCAAAGGGGTTGACAAATCCAGAAAGTTTTCGGTATATTTACGGATGTGTGAGGAGCGAACCAGTCAGGGAACCGAGACGAAACACGGCCAGTCGTCGGTTCCCTTTCTGATTTAATTGCCGGATTTAATTTTCTGATTTAATTGGCCGAGGCAGATCCCGCCAGTAGCAAAGCTGGCTTGATGCCCAAACTCGGGCTCTTTGACCTCAGCCAATAATTGACGTAAGCAACTAGCCAGGGCTGGGATTGATGAGGCTAAGATTGCTGATCAGCCCAGACTTACCAGATAGGCAAGTATCGGAGTATTTAAGTTAAAGAAAATTAAGGTTAATTGCTGCTGTCTATTCAAACTGACAACGAAAGCTGGAAGTTACTGAAAAGGCTGAGTTGATTGGGGTAGCAGCAAAGCCTGATGTGAGTATAGCAATCAACACTAGAAGCAATCAACATTATTGATTTGACGGTAAGCATGCCGTCAGCACTAAGGCTTACCTGATCTCAAAGCAATAGCTGGGGTTGGCAAAATTTCCACAACGATCAGGGTAGGGTGGTGTGGGTAGCGTCATGTAATTGGCTTGACGGGTAACTTGGGCTTTTTTGTGTGTTTATGCTGGTTTTTGTTGGTCATAGCTCCTTTTTAATCAGCCGGAAGTCCCTTGGCAGAAGAAATCACAAATGACCAATCACTAAGACCAATCACTAAGACCAATGACTAAAATCACGAATAGCTAAAGAACTGTTACAGTTCTTGACAAAGTAGCCAGACAGGTATGAAGTCGATGATAGCATTCCCTTGAATGCCTTATTATAGACACGAGAAAAAAAGACTATGGCAGAAGAACTGACGGGAACAACTCCCATATTTGGTGGTAGCACTGGCGGATTGCTGACCAAAGCTGAAGTTGAAGAAAAATACGCTATCACCTGGACAAGCTCAAAAGAGCAAGTGTTTGAAATGCCTACTGGTGGCGCTGCCATCATGAATGAAGGGGAAAACTTGCTCTACTTAGCTCGTAAGGAACAGTGTCTGGCATTGGGAACCCAACTGCGGACGAAATTTAAGCCCAAAATCGAAGACTATAAAATTTACCGGGTTTATCCCAATGGTGAAATCCAGTTTCTGCATCCCGCAGATGGCGTATTCCCGGAGAAAGTCAACGAAGGGCGTCCCTATGCAGGGAAAATCGACCGCAATATTGGCAGCAATCCAGAACCTGCAACCATCAAGTTCAGTGGGAAGGCAACTTACGAGGTTTAATGAATCAGTGATAAGGTAAAGGGGAAAAAGTTGAACATTGTGACCAACAGTTTCAGCTGTTTGCCGAATTTTCAACCTTGAGCTGAGAAATACCATGATTTTCCCAGATTTTTCCCAATTTTCAACCGTAGCTCAACAAGGTAATTTTGTACCGGTAACCCAGGAGTGGGTGGCGGATTTAGAAACGCCAGTTTCTGCCTGGTATAAGGTATGTGCTGGTCAACCCTACAGCTTCTTGTTGGAATCGGTAGAAGGTGGTGAAAATCTGGGACGTTACAGTTTACTAGGTTGTGACCCCCTGTGGGTATTGGAAACTAGGGGAAATCGCACGACTCAGACCAACCGGGATGGGTCAGTAACAGTATTTGAGGGAGACCCCTTTGAAACCTTAGCGAATTGTCTGAAATCCTATCAACCTGTAAAGTTACCCCAATTGCCGCCAGGAATTGGCGGTTTGTTCGGTTTCTGGGGTTATGAGTTAATTCGTTTTTGTGAATCCCGTGTGCCAATTTATCCTCTACAGTCCAATGACTTACCCGATGGATTGTGGATGCAAGTGGACAACCTGATTATTTTTGATCAGGTCAAGCGTAAGATTTGGGTGATCGCTTATGCTGATTTACGACATGCCCAAGGAGATTTAGAGGCAGCCTATGAAAAAGCATGCGATCGCGTTCGTAATCTGGTCAACAAACTGCAAGGGCAGTTCTTAGGTAAGGACAAATTACTCAAATGGACACCTCCAGAGAGTGCTACTCAAGAAGTGTCTTATATAAGCAATACAGAAAAATCCCAGTTTTGCGCTAATGTCGAAAAAGCGAAAGACTATATCCGAGCTGGGGATATCTTTCAGGTCGTATTATCCCAGCGCCTCTCGACAGAATACAAGGGTGACCCTTTTTCCCTTTACCGTTCCCTAAGGCTGATTAATCCCTCACCTTACATGGCTTATTTTAATTTTGGGGACTGGCAAATCATTGGATCTAGCCCAGAGGTAATGGTAAAGGCAACAGCTTCCCCAGAGGAAAAAATCCAGGCAACATTACGACCAATTGCTGGAACTCGACGTCGGGGTCAAACTCCTATGGAAGACGAAGCTCTAGCTCAGGAGTTACTAGAAGATCCAAAGGAAATTTCCGAACACGTTATGTTGGTTGACCTGGGTCGGAATGACCTGGGTCGTGTGTGCAAGAGTGGTACAGTCAGAGTTGATCAACTGATGCTCATTGAGCGCTACTCCCACGTCATGCACATTGTTAGCAATGTAGTAGGGGAGCTCGATGCTAGTAAAACAGCTTGGGATTTACTGAAAGCTTGTTTCCCTGCGGGGACAGTGAGTGGAGCCCCCAAAATTCGGGCAATGGAAATCATTCAAGAACTAGAACCAGAGCGTCGCGGACCTTACTCGGGTGTCTATGGCTGGTACGATTTTGAAGGTCAGTTCAATAGTGCGATCGCAATCCGGACTATGGTAGTTCGCCCATGTGGTTCTGGTAAACATACCGTGTCAGTGCAAGCTGGTGCAGGCTTGGTAGCAGATTCTGACCCAGAAAAAGAATATCAAGAAACCCTCAATAAAGCTAGAGGGTTACTAGAGGCTATCCGCTGTTTAACCTTTGAGGATTGACACTCCCCGCCGAAGGAAGAGGAAGATAATAGCGTACTGCTAACATTGCCCCTAACCACTAACCCCTAACTATTCCTTGACAGGGTTAACTACAATCATGCTAGCTTCTTGCCGTCGGATAGCTACTTCTGTGGTGGAACCAACTCGAATGTGTAACGGTCCCCCAAACCAGGCTGAGCGCAACACTTGTACCTGTCTATTAGGAATAATGCCAATTGCTTCTAGTCGATTGGCGAGACCTTCGACCTGGAAACCTATCTGAACTTTCTCGATAATGGCAAGCTTTCCAGGTTTTAATTCCGCTAAATTCATTTAAATAACTATTAATAGTTTATTTGATCAAATTTCCTCTATTTGCAGGCTAAGGTATTTTCCCCCTGAGGATCTGGGGATCTGTAAATCATTAAAAATTACCAATAACATAGAAAATTTATTTAGTCAATTACGTTGACTAAACTGGTGTTATAGTCCAATCCCCAAAGATACAACTGTTGGATGAATCAACCAATTAAGGCAAAAATAGTCCTGAGTGGGAGAGTTTTGAGTGGAAGAATAGAACAAGCACTAATTTGTCATATATTTTATTTTACCAAAGAATTAAAAATTACACAAATAAGCACGCTTTAGACTTGGCAAATGACTATTATAAATAGTTTTTTAAAAAAATAGTGCTATTTATAATATAACTTAAAATAGTTAATTCAGTAGCAATGAGGTGTTAGGGTAAATAGTCTAAGAAATTAAGTTATCATAGACTAATTAAAAACAAGATTTATTATCAATAATAAAAAAAAGCTGACCATTATAGATATTTTTTTTAGCTTAGTCAGGGAAACTATGAAAGAGTCTTAGTCTGACGTATCCGATTATGGTAATATTGCTACATCACGATGAAAGCTACTCATTTTGCAACCATTACACACCTTAAAAATTTCCAATATTGGCTAGTAGGTATAGCAGCTGGATTAATAGCAATTCAATTGACTCTAGCTGATAGGAGTAACATTGCTGATTTACTAAGTACAAGTTTTTTATTTTGGGTGGCTGTGTCTTACATGGTATGGGAAAAACGCCATACTTTGGAGCTAGAAAGTGATATTTTTTCTGGCGTTTTAGGGTCATTATTAATTGGTTTAGTACTGTTGCGATCGACATTTGTATCAGGCTATGACATTTTTATCCGCTTTTCTCCTTTGATTTCAGTATTGGGTTTGGGACTGCTGGCATCTGGAGTGAAGGGATTAAAGCAATATTGGCAGCACCTTACTATATTTTTATGTCTCGCTATACCATCTGGATTGCCAACATTACTGATTGATGTATCCACATTAACTGCTAAGTTTTCTGGATTGCTCCTTTGGTACTCAGGATTTGAAGTCTCTCGCCAAGGGGTTTATTTAATGCTGCCAACCGGAGGAATAGAAGTCAATCCAGGCTGTTCTGGGGTCAGTTCTATTCTTCAGTTATTGGGAATATCATTGTTATTCTTATTTATGTTCCCTACTAGCCGGATTCAAAAATTTTTGGTACCACTGATAGCTATTTCAGTAGGATTTGTGGTCAATTCTATTCGAGTTAGCATGATGGCTATTTTAGTCGCCTATTCCAGTTATGAAGCCTTTGAATATTGGCATTTTGGAGATGGTTCAATGATATTTTCATTGGTTGCTGTCATTATTTTCGGTTTCTTCTGTTATTTTATTATTCAACATAATGAACCGACAACTCAAGATTAAGTGACTAACCTAAATTATAAGTATTAGGCGTTGGTGATTAGGTATTAGGTAAAAACAAACCATATCATGGCCTACTTAATACTAAAAAATATCCTTGCTTGTCAGAGTTTTAGAGCCATTAAACCATTAGCTTAAAGCCTATAATCTAAAAGCTTAAACGTCATAAACACCCAGGGTTTAAAGTCCAAAGGATGTCCTACTTTGACCTGCAAGCCTTTTACCTTTTGCCTTGATGTCATGCTCGATTGGAAATCACTACGTATTTGGCTGCTAGCTTTTGTTTTTGGGGGTACTTTCTCAGTGATGGGCAAAGTAATTTGGTATCCAGCTACAAGCACTCGTCCCATCACCCCTTTTGAATTTCCAGCTACAGTTCCCTTACCAGAATGGCAGCCTCTGGAAAGTCAAGCTTTGACTGGTCAAACGGCTGTTGATAAAACACTACAAGCTGGCAAGCACTATCGATATATTCAGAATGATTTACCTCTAGATATAAAGATGCGCTATTTAGTTCAGAGCGGGGGTGATATTAATAAATTCCTTCAAAAGTACATAGGGATTGAACCCGCTAGTCAAGAATTAATAGTGTCACGCCAGCATAAAAAAATAGGTTTTCATCGCTTATTTGTTTACCAAGAGCGGGCTTACCTAAGTTCTTGTATCAACCCCCGGGGTGGCAGTACGGTCACGAGTTATCAGTTCAAGAAAAATCGAGATATTTACGATGTACGCTCCCGTCGGCTGCTGCTATGGTTACTGGGTCAGGTAAAGCTGCAAGACAACCGTTGTCTGTGGGCTCATCTTTCTATTCCTCTAGAGAATTCTTCCCCTGAAGCTGCCTATCAAGTGCTGGAAAATGTGTGGCCTGACTGGTACGAGTGGTGGTATCTACACTTTCCTAAACCTTGAGCTAAGGTTTACGACAATCGTGTCCTATTATGAAGGAATATTTAATATATGACTAAATTAGATGGCAATAAATTGACTGAATCCGTAGAGGATATACGGCAGTTTAACTTTTCTGTTCTAAGGTCTGCGACTCTGTTGCACTGGATAGGTTATGGGCTTTTAGTGCTAACTATATTTGACGTAGTTGAAACGTTTATCCCAGCAAACTTTATGAATCCGGCCTGGGAATTACAGACCATAGGGGCATTGGTGGAACGGGTTCCTGTACCTTTACTCGGCTTAGCACTGGTGTTTTATGGAGAGCGCCATGGGCGGGAGAGATGGGAAGTCCTGGTTGTGAAGGTTTTATCCTGGTTAGCTTTGGTGCTGGGAGTGCTATATTTCTTGCTGATTCCTTTGGGAATTATTAATACCGTACGGATTAATAAACAAGCGAGTACTCAAATTACTACTCAAGTTAACCGAGGGATGACCCAATTCCAACAAGTTAAAGATGCTTTGGAGAAAGTAAATACAGAAGCGGAGATGGAAAAACTTTTGGCAAGCCTGAGTAGTGAAGGTAGCACTCCGGATATCAATAATTCTCAAGAATTGGAGAGGGTGAAAGAACAGCTAGCTTCATTCATTGCTCGTGGTGAGCAGAGGATACAAAACCAAGCTCAATCGAGTTTATCGTCTCGTCGTCTGGGTCTGTTTAAAAGTTCTGTCAAATGGAATTTAGGAGCTTTGGTGTCTGGAGCTTTATTTTTTACTATCTGGAAGTCTACCCCCTGGGCGAGACGAAAGGGTTGACACTCCCCATCCTAAAGACCTACGTATTGACGTAGGAGGGGGTGACATGAGCCCTCAAAATCTTGCTATGTAAAGCTTTGAGGCCAATAAGCTCATCCAAGATACAGTCGCCAATTGACCCTTCTTTCATGTTCTGGAAGCTCAAGCCCTAATAACATAGTCCAATATCAGCCCAAAACAGCATGTATTTTTTTGGAGCTTATGGGCTAAAATTGTTAACCAGTATGGATTTAAGCTTAAATGTCGCCCCCCAGAAACTCAACAACAATTAAATTAATTGGGATTTCCCAAGGATAGGCGAAGCTACAATTAAACCTTTCCCCCTTACCCTTTCCGCTTTTCAGCTGTTACAGAATATATGTCACGAAAGAGAGAAAATTGGTATCATTTGGATGGCGCAGGCGGAAGGGCTTCGAGGGCAGTAATCATTCGATTTACCGCAGCTTTAACATCGCATGTTGGCTCGCAGGTGAAACACAAGCGGTAGAAGCCCGGTTCAACACAAGAGAGGGTTTGTCCCGCCAGCAGTTCTACGAAAGCTTCTTCGGCAAGATAGGCTAACAAAGCATTCTCGGCGTCGTCACTTTCTGGATTTTGTAGCAACTCAATGTTTTTTAAGGAGAAGTTCATGTTAGGTGGTACGCGATCCAAGTAGGCTCGCAAATCAAGCCAGAAGAATTGCGCTGCCCGGGTTGGAGCGTAGGGTATGATATCTGGAGCTTGGTCAAACAGAGGGTTAATCGTATTAAATGCATTGGTTAGCCTTTGCTTGTACTCCGCCATTGCATTGCGGACTAATTGCTCGTTATCTGCCCCAAGAAGATTCCCCAGCATAAAATTTTTCAGGGAATCGAAGGGAGAAAACCAACCGTAGCGATCGCTGATTCCCATAGTGCTATTCGAGCGGATGTGGTTGTGGACTGTCTCGCAAGTAGTTATTACAAACCCTGCCTTAAAGCCGGATAGTCCGAAATCTTTAGCAAATCCCCATACTATGTGAACTCGATCTGGATCGATATTATATGCGTTAAGGGCGAAGGCGCTGATGAAATCTGCCCCGGGTTGATCGATCTGAGAATGACAGTACAACTCGTCGGAGATAATATGCATCTGCGTAGAGTTGAGAACCCATGCGTAAAGCTCTTCTAGCAGACTCTGTTCGTAATTGATGCCCAAGGGGTTATGGGGATTCGTCAATAAAAGGACTTTGGGTTTGGGCTCAGCTTTGTTATAGGCTTCTTGGACTGCTTCAAGGGTTAGTTCAAAAGCATTGGGTGATAAATCCACAGGAATAAGGGTCATCCCTGGACGCTGTTCAAAGCACCATTGAAACCCCTGCCAGTAAGGTGTCGGTATCAGCGCGGTATCTCCTGGAGAGAACAGAGCAAATGCCAAACACTCCAGGGCCGCAGAGGCACCGGAGACACCTGAAAAATCGTTGGGATCCAGTTGGTGCTGAAATGTTTCTGACAATAAGCTTGCTGTCATTTCTCGTACTGATTCTTCCCCATAAAAAGGCTGAGAGTATTTGGTGTTGTCAACAGCAAAGGAGCTAGAATCTTGAAATATGCTTTCAAAAAGATCGAAAATTAAGACATTTTCTGCTGTGCCGAGATTGGTAACCTGAGGATTCAGCTGACGAAAAAGAGATAAGCGTTGTTCGGGGTCTGAAAGATGCCGAACTTGTTTTTGCAAAATGTCGATATAAGAAGAGTTAGCAATCACCGTGAGATACTCCCATAGTTAAATGACTGAATCTGAGGTGTGTTCGTGCAATATCCACTTACCTACTTGGAACTTTTAATCGGGTGATATTCAATCGCCATCCAGCTCCAATCCGTATCTGAATAATACTGATGCCACGGATAGGTATATTGCTGGTTTTCGTGAACTTGACAAAAGGGAAAGATCTGGGTTAACCCCCAGTCATCAAGAGATCTTCCTAGAGAGTCTTCGGTGGAGTGCCAACAAGAGAATATGGTGATTTAACTAAGTGTCAGTCACCTTACTCTCTTGCTTAGCTATCGGCTTTCGCCTCCGCTGCGCGATCAGAAACTCTTGTCTCCAGTCAGAGTTAAGAGGACCATACTCCACTAGCAATCTTTTGCAGTGGGGCTAGATGAGGTGTCAGGCATAGGAAATAGGCAAAAACTGCCCCGCCACAAGCACCAAGGAAGAAACCACTGGCAAATTCACTCCAGCCTTCTTTAGTTCCTAAGTCTTCTGGTGGATTGGGTGTGGTCAATGTTGCCTTAGGTTTGCCAGAGCCAGCCGCTCCATAAATAGATAAAGCAACTGTCAAAAGAGCCACTAAGCCAACTGTTGCCAGTAAACCAGCTGTGCTGGCATACTCTGTCCCACGCAACGGACCTAGTAAGGCAAACGGTCCATACAGAAAGTAGCCATGAGCCATACCAACTTCTAAACCCCGGCGATTGGCTGATAGCCCTTTACGGTAGGCTGGCAAGTTGTTGATGAAAGCTTTTGTGAAACCAGAGGAATTAATTGGGGTGGCTAGATTACCCACTTGGGGATCTCCACCATGGCCAATTACATCAATCGTCATTGTAAATTTATCTCCTATAAAATCGGATAAACCCCTTGAGTAATCATACTTTAGGGGGGAGAAAAGGAACTGAAAGAATCAGCACGAGTAATCTTTGCTGAGAAGTGCATCCTCTCGTAACGAATTATACGAGATATTGTTCTTTTTTCTAACCTTCTTAGTCTATGGCAAAAATTTTAGCTTTAGTTCTTTACGGTAAAATAACCTTTGCCAAACCATTGTAATAACCTAAAACCAACGGTTTTGATGACTAACCCCCTTTCAGCTTATTAGGTTTTTGTAACAAAAAGTAATTAATTTTTGTAAAGACTTTTGGGCAATTTTTGTTAAAAATCTTTACAATTATCCGACTCGGAAAAACTTTCCAGTAATCTGAGCCATTAAGAGCCTGGGTCGGTGGTGCAAGGGCGAGTTGGGATAACTCCTCTCATGTGCCGAGGTGAAATGGGAAGTTAACCCAAATTGACTGGAGTTATGTGCTTTTGTCTAGGTCAACCAGAGATGTTGATGTCAATAGAGGGATGGCAGACTGATTAGAATTGACTCCATCAAAGACTCAGCCAGGGCAGAAGCAACTATCAGGTTTTTGCCACAGGTTGTATGGCAAATTCCGAGGTAGATCTTGGTATTTCATAGTCCTGAAGCATGATAGGATTAACTTGTCGAAAAAATCGATAGTAATCTACCCCTCTAATAAGCGGGGAGCTGCCTTGTTCCAGTTATCATCAATAGCAGTGCTGGCTCTTTAAATTTAGAGCAAAGCCTTGGCTGGGCAGTGTAAGACCTACACTTACTTCGGTAGGTAGAGTCTTGCTTGAGATCAAACCGGCAACCAATACCATACCTAATTGGCTTGGTTTGGTTAAATGTTCAACTTGTTACTGTATTAATTGGCAAATAGGAAAATAAGATATGACAGGCGCATACGCAGCTTCTTTCTTACCAACGATGCTAGTCCCCTTCATAGGCTTAGTTATGCCTACTGTAGTTTTGGGACTTTTGTTTATCCACATTGAAAGCGACGCTGACTAAACAAGCTAGAAGTCCTGCACGATACCAGCCCCCTTTTTTCAAGGGAGTATGGGTAAGAGTGGGACTAAATCATGGGGGTTGACTCCCCAGAAAGGGTCATCAATCCCCACCTCCCTAGGGTTTTGGGCGATGCTGTTCGATGAGAGCACTCGTTAACGCTTAGAGGGCTTTACAGTCTTCTTAGCAGGTTTGGGCTTGGGAGTTCGCCGATAACTCTTAAACTGACTAATCCCAGCACTGGCAGATTTAACCACATCACTATCTGGATCCCTTAATGCCCTTTCAAGCAAGGGTATAACTTTTTCAGATTTAATATTACTCAGGGCTTCAACAGCAGACTGTCGCACGGATGGTTGGGGGTCTTGAATCAATTTGCCGATCAGCGGTATGGCCTGTTTAATTTCGGCTCTGAGTCCTTGAGCAGCAGCAATTTTTCCCAAGGCTGATGCCATTGATTCACGAATAAGGCTTTCAGGATGATTGATGTAGTTACTTAACTGGGGAATATCGCTGGCTTGAGCATAATTTCCCAAAGCAGTTATGGTTTCATCCAGGTCTTGATCACTTTGGCTGGGCTGATCAGTAATACTTGGGGTTTCTGTCACCATTGGTTGCTCTGGCTGACTCGGCTCAGGCAATATTTCTTCCTCCAAGTCTTGATCAATTTGGCTGGGCTGATCAGTAATACTTGGGGTTTCTGTCACCATTGGTTGCTCTGGCTGACTCGGCTCAGGCAATATTTCTTCCTCGACCACTTGTTGAGGCTCGTCTTGATTTGTTTCTGCCTCTTCTAATAATTCGACTAATTCATTACCAGTTTCCGCTGAACTTTCCTCAGTTTTCTCAATGGTTTTCACCTCGTCTGGTATTGGGGATTTATGAGCTTGTTCTAATTCAGCAATTTTTTGATGGGCTAACTCTAAATCAGCCTGATATTTCGCTTCCAAAGATTGCAGCTCGTTGCGAAAATTAGATTCAAGTTCTTCCTTTAACTCATGGGTAGCTTGTGTCAATTGTTCTTGATATCTTGCTTCAGAGGATTGGACACTTTCAAGAAGACTAGCATCAAGTTGTTGCTTCAGCTCATTAGTGGTTTGGGTTAACTGAGCCTGATAGTTTTCCTGTAAAGCTTGGGCAGATTCGGCAGGATCAGCAGCCCTAGACTCTACCTGCTGTTTGACTTCCTCAATTTTATGATTTAATTGCTCTCGATAACTTTCTTGGAGAGCTTGAGAACTTTGTTGTATTCTACCCTCATACTTATTTTGAAAAACTTCTAATTTTCTGTCGGTTTGTTCCGAGAGAAAATCCAGTTTATTTTGCAGTACAAAAAATACGATTGCCCCAACAACCGCTGCTGCAAGTATAGCTACAATAATAATAATTGGGTTCATTAGGGATCCTCTTGGGGTTGATATTTAATTGATTTTATCTGAAAGTGTGCCTGAAAACAGGGTTGTTGGGCAATACCTTAAGGCGTCTGAAATCTTAAAAATTTGTAGAAATGGCCTGAACAGGGCAAGTCGGGATACACTGCTCACAGACAATGCAACGCGATCGCTTAAACTTCAGTCTGAATGTCTCTGGCTCAAGACTAAGGGCTTGAGTGGGACAAACCCCAGTACATAAGCCACAATCGACACAACTATCCTCATCAATTAAAATCTCGCGACTGAGGAGGGAAACATCAATATTTTGCGATCGCATCCACTCAATCGCAGCATCTAACTCATCAATGTCGCCAGATAACTCTAGCACAAGTTTGCCGATTTGATTGGGAGCGACTTGGGCCCGGATGATATTAGCAGCCACATTGAAATCCTTTGCCAGTCGGTAAGCCACCGGCATCTGAATCGCCCGTCGGGGAAAGGTCAGGGTTACCCGTTTTTTCATTGTGATTTGTGAAAATTAATCAGTAGGGGAGTAAAAATAAACGTAACATTCCCATTCGTTGATAGTTAACAGTCAACAGTCAGCCGTCAACCGTCAACAAAAAACGTTTTAATCTAATCTACTTCGTGCGTTACTCAGGACTTACGCCCTAAACCTTGCTATTCTCGGATTTATAACGATAAACCTGGTTTTAAGGCTGTTGGTGCCTAAGTCTTATTGTTGTAAAATGTAAACAATTATAAAGTTATAGCAAGAAAGTTGTAGCAAGATGGCTATTAATTCACCAGACTCAACTACACCATCCTCCTCCCCTTCAGTACCCACTAGTGGCAGCCGGATCAGAAACTTTTTAATTGCCCTAGTAGCGATCGCACTCGGTATTGCCCTATTCTTGGGATTAAAAACTGAGACTAGTCTCGGTTCTTTGGAAGCCCAAGCTGAAGCATCTACCCCTCTAGAGGTGGCACTGAGCAATGGCAAGCCAACCTTGATGGAGTTTTATGCCAACTGGTGTACCAGCTGTCAAGCCATGGCAAAGGATTTGGGTGAACTGAAACAGCAGTATAAAACGAAAGTCAATTTTGTCATGCTGAATGTCGATAACACCAAGTGGTTACCAGAACTGGTCAAGTATCGAGTAGATGGTATTCCTCATTTTGTATATTTTGATCAAGCCAGCACAGTGATCGCCCAAACTATTGGAGAACAACCCCGTCAAGTAATCGAAGCTAACTTAGATGCCATAGTAACCCATGTGCCATTACCTTATAGCCAAGCTAGTGGTACAGTTTCGGATATTGACGATTCCCTGTCAGTTACAATAACTAGTCAAGATGATCCTCGTAGCCATGGCAGTCAGGTAAAAGGCACAAGATAAAAGGCACAAAGTATAAGGAAGCTTGCATAGAATTTATTGAGATTTTTGCAGCTTTATTTCCCCCTTTGGCCTTTGGCTTTCGCCTTTAAGCGAATTTTCCGCTACAGTAATGATCAGCTGCTGACTAATAATGTGCCCCAGAATAATCTGCCCCAGTTGCTAGAGGGTTGCTGGTTGATTTGCGAAAATGTCTAGAAAATCCCTGTCAAGCTACCCACAGCCTTTACAATCAGCCACCAAACCCCTTGACCTAGGTAAACGAAAGTCGATCAGAGCAAGGGTAACTTTTAGACGACGCCTAAAATACATATATTGGCGTTTAGTTCGTATGCAAGGAAAACCAGAAGCGATCGCACGAGGTTTAGCATGTGGTGTGTTTGCTGGGTTCTTTCCCCTGTTTGGTCTCCAGTTAATTATAGGGATTTTGCTGGCGATACTCTTGCGAGGAAACAAAATAGCTGCTACTGCTGGAACTTGGATTAGTAATCCCTTGACTTATGTACCAATTTTTGCATTCAACTTTCACGTGGGTGAATGGCTACTTAACCGGGATGACTTGGCTAATGTGAGTTTGCAATCTTGGCAGGGATTTACAGAATTGGGCTCAGAAATTGTCCTAACCTTATTTGTTGGTTGTTTTGCCGTTGGATTGGTCTGTGCTGTGGTTAGTTATTGGTTGAGTGTCCAGCTGATCTATCGATTGCGGACTTCTCGTGCCTTGCACCATCAGAACAAGGGATGTTCCTTTGGAACGGCTTCCCGAACGCACCGCAGTGAACACTATAGTGCTAACTCCTGAGTCCTGAGTAAGACTTGATACTTCATTGTTCATCCTTGATAACACCCAGGGCAATTAAATCCTCAATTTTTTTTATAGTAGTATCCCCTGCTAAGTAACCAATACCTCGATGAAGGTGCAGACGAAACTGATTCGCTAGGGTTTCTGGCTCCAAACTTAAGCCATCGTTATGGCAGCGTTGTTTGAGAGCAATCAGGAGCAGATCAGCCATATCTCCTGCCATCACACTCCAAGTGAGTTCAAGGTTACTATCGGCAGATATGGGAACCGGGGAGGGCATTGTCGGTTCAGCGAGGGAACGGCAGATTGCCCAGCGGCAAAGGACATTCCACTGAGGGATTTTGGTCTGACGTTTGAGTTTAATAAGTTGATCTTTGGCAGTTTGGGAAAGTATGATTTGGTTGATTGGGGGTTGCATGAATAAATTAATGAACTCAGGTTTACTGTTTCTGGAAAAAGTACCTTAGTATTTGCCCAAAGTGGTGATAGTTTGGGAATTTTAATTCATGTAAAACGATAGCAATATTAAGGTCAGTATTTACCTATAATTACTCAGCAATCAGTAGAACTTTTTAGGGCAATTTGGCGTCTTTGATTGTAAATAGCGATGGGATTAACTTCCATGTACATTCGTAAAACTGTCTTCGCCATTGCCCTATTGATTAGCCCGTTATTGATTACTGCTTGCGGCTATAATGATACAAAAGAGTTAGTAGAAGAAGCACAGTTACTGTCAAAACCTCTAACCATCCGGGCAATACTAGATAAAGAGCAACCAATTACTGCTGGGGAAACTGTCCAATTCGCTTTTAAAGCTGTTAGCGAGCCTGTCAAGATCTTAGACCCGATTCCCTTGAAAATGACTCTCTATCTACCAGATGGTAGCCAACAACAGTTCATGGTCGATTTGCAAAGTCCAGTTTTCTATTACCCTTGTGATCCTATACCAGGGGATTTGGATTCTTGTAACGATCACAGGAGTCTGAGGGAGGCGGTGGGTTGGTCTGATACTGCGCATCCTAGTGAGCGCCAGCTATATCAAGGAGGCCCTAGAATTACCTTGGAGCAAGAAGGAGAATACAGGATTACTTTAGACCCTGTCTCAGAAGCACTCCAAGACAAATTGCATGGAGAGTCAACAACATTTATGGTCATGCCGTGACCTGTTCTGAGTAGAAGTAACCCGATTCCACGGTTGTCCGATGTTTAGTTGGGTCATAATTTAGCAGATACTGTTGTGCGATCGCATCAGCTTCTCGTAATTGTTGAGCTTCGACCTTACCAATTTCCGTATCTGTAGACAGCAGAATCACCTGATGGGAGGCAGCAGGGAAGTAACGTTCCACTAGGTTGCTGCGATGGGAGGAGTCCAATCGTCCGAGGGGGGTATCAATGGCTACGGGTAGATTACGTCCAGAAACACGGGCGAGTCCCCACAATAATGCGATCGCTAATAATTGCTTTTCCCCAGCGGATAGACGATGTTTCGGTACAACTTTTCCTTGTAGGTCGTACAGGGATAGGCTGAAGTTGTTGGTGTCGATGGCAACTCGATGGACTAAGTCAGATTTATGGAGGAGATAGAGAAAGCATTCGGTTACTTCATGTTCTAATTTATTCAGTTTTCTGATAGTTAACTGTTCCCGGAAAACCTTAAGGCTCTGTTGGACTTTAGCAGATGCGGCGAGCATATGCTGATCATTTTTGCGGTCGATGGTTTCCTCACCATACCTGGCTAAGTCTTTTTTAGTTTCTGCGATCGCATATCCTAATTTATCACAGCGGCGTTTAGCGATTTCGTAAGCTGCTTGAGCTTGAGCCAATTCCGTTTGTGCCTGTTTTAGTGCATCTTCGAGTTCTTGATAGGATTCCGGAGGAGCAGCTGTTGCTAGTTGTCGTTTAGTGGCATTAATATCTGCTTCCAGATTTTCGCGGTTAACTAATTGCTCTTCAGCTAATTGCTTTTGAGTTGGTTGGTAGTAAGTCAGGAGATTAGTTAGGGAATGAAACATTTCTTCTTCAGCTCCTAACCAAGCGTCTTTACCCTCCCCAGCCTCTTGCTCTATGTGTTGATTTTCTTTTCCCAAGAACGCTTTAATTTTATCAAATTTTCTAGCAGGCAACTTCAGGGAAGTCAATAAATCTACCAGACGTTGATCACGCTGTTGTAAAATATCTCTAGCTAGTTTGGCCTGTGATGCCCGCGATTCTTTTTCTGCTTGAGCTTGAGCTTGGGTGAGTAGGGTGTCAATTAACGATAGAGGCAAAATACCAGCTGCTAATTCCCTCATCTGTTCACGAATTTGTTCAGCTTTAGTATTGTAATGATTTAGTTGACTCTCTAGTTGATTCCGTTGGGCTGCAATTTTGCCACCATCACAGACAAATTTATCAAAAGCTTGTTGCTGTTTTTCCCTAGTTTTTTCTAGCTGTTCTTGAATACTGGCTAACTCTTGTTTAGCTAGCTCATAGTCTGATTGTTGAGAGGAAAGTTTTTTTTCGATATCTTCTAAATTAGCAAGTTGCTGTTGATTCGCCATAGATTTACGTTTGCGCGTCACTAAAATATCAAGGTCAATGGCTAAGCGGTCAGCAAGTTCTAGACCAAGTAAGGATCGAATCGCTTCCACAACAACTGGGGGTGGTGCTTCTACTTCTGCTAGTTCTTTAACCTGTTCCCCATCAAAAAGAAATAAGTTTGATATTCCTAAGGGCAACAGATTTTCAATGTACTCGTCCCAAGTATTGGTTAGGGCAGAATCCAGCCAGTCTCCCTCTAAAATTCCTAAGTTATCCTTACCATCTTTCGGTTTTTTTGTCCAAGTGCGTACAATCCGATACTCCATGGGCTGGTCGTTCTCGATATGTTCAAAAACTAATTCCACTCGGGTGTTGTCAATAGGTAAGGCATTGCGATTGACTGACTGAGTTAGAAAGTCGCTATAACTCAAATTGCCACGGGTGGAACATTGAGCGCGGTGTCCATATAAAGCCAGACGAATCGCATCCATCATAGTGGTTTTACCACCACCATTCATACCACCGACTAGAATAATAGGTCGAGAGTTATCATCCCTTTTTGGACAGAGATTGATCACCTGACGCCCGAGATAGGGGCCAAAGTTTTCTAGGACAAGTTCAAGGAAAATCACCAGTTTTTTAAGTACGAAGTTGATTACAAAGTTTATACATTAGATTGAGAACCACAAATTAATAACTGTTTATTGGCGTTTATACAATTTTTTTAATAAGTGAGGTACTTTGATATTTTAGAGAAGATGGAATAGGGAAAAGAAAAAACAACGGTTTACCTCATAACTCTGATAAACGCTATATTGATTGTGAATTGTCGAAAGGTAACTATTGAGATTTTACTTTCGATAATTAACGCTAAAATGATGAACCGGGCAGTTTTATAAATTCCTCCTCTTCTGGAGTATTAACCCGACCAAGAATTTTATTGCGATGGGGAAAGCGACCAAAACGTTCAATCACTTCTAGATGACGATAGGCATAATTAATGGTACTGGCACTATCGGGATCATCTTTAAGAGTCGAGAATAATTCAACACAATAGCGCTGATGTTCGAGATTTTCGCTATGCTCAAACGGTAAGTAGATAAACCAGCGCTGGACTGGTAAAAATTCTTTGTCAAAACCTTGATCAACAGCATACTGGGCAGTAGACAAGGCTTTGGAGTCAGTGGCAAAAGCTTGGGGTTGACCCCGAAACATATTACGAGGAAACTGATCAAGTAAGATAATTAGCGCTAGGCAGCTATAGGGTGATGTTTGCCAGTTATCTAACTCGCCAGACGCCGCCTGTTGATAGATGTCGAGGAAACGCGATCGCATTTCTTGGTCAAAATCTGGGTTCTTAGTAAACCAGACTTTTCGGGATTTGCCATAATCTGGTTCATCCGGCTTACCAAACCAGAAATTTAATATCTGATTAGATCTATCCAAAGCCTTGATCATAAGTTACTCTAGTTTGAATGATTACGAATTTTGGACTGGAAATTTCAAGTTTGCCCAAGCCAGCTGCTTGACAGTGTCAACATCCCCTTCATCAGCAGCCGTTTTTAAATCTCGTTTCAAGTGAGCATTAGCGATCGCATCTTCTTTAGACCGAGAACTAGTGTCAAAGCACCGCTCCAAAGCCTCATAGATACCAATACGACGAGACCTAGTCACATACTGGCGTTCTGTGTCTAGCAGTTTTGCCATTAGTTCGAGATGCATAGCATCATTGTCACAGATTTCTTCTAAGACCTGCCACTCATCACCACCAAGGAGACGGTTTTCAGCGCCAGGACGGATGTCTTTGAAGGGTTCGCCAGTAACTTCCTCATAGATGCGGGGCAAACTGTCATCAAATTCGTGTTTTTCTTCTAGCCAGATGCGACGAATCTCACTAAGTTCCTCTTGACTAATCAAGGTGATGTCCCCCATATTGTCTGGACAATTCTGACGAACGTCAGTTTCAACAGTAAGCAATCTCCTCAGCCAATACTCCCGTGCTTCTTTGGTATAAGGACCAGGAATCGGCTCAACAGAGATTTGTCCATCTAAATTCCGTTCATACAGTTGGACATTACCATTGCTACGTCTAAAATCTCGTCGCTCACGGTTTTCTCCAGGCTCCAACTCCTTGCGCAAATCCAGTAAAGGTTCCAGCCATTCCTTTTCTTCGTCATTATCAATCATCGCTGTCAGGGATTTATCCTGACTCACCAGTGTACAAACCCAGCAACCAAAACGAGAGCTACCACAACTAGGAGTAGAGGTATCTACAACTAATGGACATTCGTTATCAGCACTAGCCCCTCGATACATAGCAAATAGATCTTTATTGCTGTATTCCCAGGGATTTTGCCATTGCATGAGATAGAGCCAAACCTCATCATTTTGCCAATCTTCAATGGGGCTATAAACCAAGGAGTTTGGTAAATTCATATTAGGAGTTAAACGAGCACGTACTCGTTTAGCTTCCATTTTTTTCATCCGTCTTGCCCGTTGTTGGCTTTCAGCTTTGCGAGTCCCTAAAACAACAATAGCCTCTCCACTAGATCGGATAACATTCCGAATAAAACGGTTAGACGGTTTAATTTTCAAACGTTCCGTACACCAGCGAAATTTGCCCCGTGGGGCTGGATAACCTTTGCCAATTAAACTTACCCAGTAGGTTTCTTTAACCTCCGGTTGTAAGAGATGGGGTTCAAAGGGCAATCCTTGAGCTTCAGCCGCCAACTTAATCTGTTTTAGGGAATTGCGAACCCAAGCTGAAACAATGGGATTCTCTACTAAAGTGTCTGTAGTGATGACATAGATAGTCTTAGTTCGCTGTTCTGGTGGCAGAGCTGCGATCGCATTCCATACCAGCTGTAGAGTTGCGGTGCTATCCTTGCCACCACTATACCCTATCACCCAGGGAATTGCGTCTAAGCAGTACAACTGTTGAATTTCAGTGGTCAGAGCAGTAATCTCTTCCACCAGCTCAGCCACAGTCCGATTTTTTGGCTTATTTTCTGATAATTTTACCTGATTCATCTGACGTCACGGGAGTGGGGAAACCCCCTCTAGGCAAGAGCGGGGCGTTGACTCTCTGCTAAGACAAGGCTTGACAGATTAGTCCTTTTTTCGAGCTTATCCCAAGTTTTGAAAAAAATTTCTTGACAGTGGATCTAACGTTTTTCTTCCTAAATTGGTATGATTAATAGTTTTACTCTATCGAACCACGAGTATAGGGAAATCAGCTAATTTGATTGTTAAAAACTTGTGCTAGTGTTAAAACTATTGGTTCTTCGGAACCTGGTGTGTTGGATAAAACCCTGTAGCCGTCATCTGTTAATTGATTGCGAGATTTGAAGTCAGTTTTGAGCAGTTTTAGCCTAAAACACCACGCAGCATAGGTTTCAGAGATTTTTTACATACTACGTTCGGAAGAACCAAAATAGTTATCGATAGCGTCTACAACGCAGCATTATTGGTTTAAAACTATGGTGATCAAAACTGAAAATCATCCGAATGACCTCGCCAAGCAAATACTTGAACAAGAAAACCAAGATCGACAGGCGCTGGCGTTATTGCTCGATAGGCATCTGGCTAGAAACGATCAAATCTTGGTGCAGAAAACTCACATGGGCACTACAGAGGCATTTATTGGCTCAGTCACTCTGGAATGGTTAGCGATTCGCGTCCGCTACGCCTCCCAACTGCCGCTATTTCAGCAAAAGTTTGATCAACAAACGAACAATATCGTCAGGGATGCCGATACTATAGAAGCGCTTCAGCAGCGTCCCCTTGATTGGTCACGTCAAGCTGCTCTGGCTCAATATCTAGCAGCCCGCAAAACTCACAAGTTTCCGCCAGTCCTGGTAGTGCTTAGCTCTGGGTGGGTAGATAATGCCCAAGCTGCTCAGTGGGATAAGAATCAACGCGCTCGGCAGTCGGCAGCTGAGTTCACCAGTTTAGATAAAGATCGCACAGTCGGACTGCTTGATGTTTCAGACCATGTTTCAATTTTTGCCTTAGACGGTCAGCATCGACTGATGGGAATCCAGGCTCTGATGGAATTGATTAAAATTGGTACGCTCCAAAAATATAGCAAAGGGAAAAAGCCAATTGGCTCATTGATTACAGTGGATGACTTGATTGAGGAGTATCACATCTCACCAGGTTATCTCCAAAGTCTAGCGACAGAAAAAATTGGTATTGAGTTTATTCCTGCTGTCGTTCAGGGAGAAACCCGTGAAGAAGCACGGCGACGGATCCGATCGATCTTTGCTCACGTTAACCTGATGGCAGTAAGGTTGAGCAAAGGACAACTAGCGTTGCTCAATGAAGACGATGGCTTTTCAATCGTTGCTAGAAAAATTGCCATGACTCATCCTCTGCTAAGGGAGATGGAAAATCGTAATCCTCGGGTTAATTGGGATAGCGCTACGGTTTCAGCTAAGTCAACAGTATTGACTACTTTACAAGCTCTCAAACATATATCTGAGCTCTATTTGGGCTACCAATTTCCTCACTGGAAACCCTGTGAAAAAGGTCTAATTCCCATGCGTCCTGAAGATGAAGAACTAGAGATGGGAACTAAGACATTGACAGAGCTTTTCGACTATCTAGCTAGTTTACCCAGCTATCAAAAGCTCGACCATGGAAAAGAAACACCCCAGCTGCGTCGGTTTAACCATGAAAGGGGTGGAGGAGAAGGAAACATGCTATTCCGTCCAGTAGGACAAATCGCCCTCGTTCAAGCTTTGGCTATCCTAGTATTTAATAAGGATTTCTCCCTCAAAACCATCTTCGAGAAACTTCAAAAATACGATGGTTCAGGTGGCTTTAGTCAGATCGATCACCCACAATCCCCTTGGTACGGCATTTTGTATGACCCAAATCGAAAGCGAGTGCTAGTTTCTGGACGAGAGTTAGCCTCCAAAGTGATGTTATATCTTTTGGGTGGTGTTACAGAACGTATGGAACGTGCTCAACTGCGCATCGCTGTGGCTAATGCCAGGAGTGTTGGCAAAGATCAAGGGATCAGCTTTGAGGGTAAATTTGTGAAACTGAAGGAGGTAGGATTACCACCTCAGTTGTAACGAAATTAGTGACAGCTTCTACACTTTCCTATCTGGCAAGTGTAGCAGCTAGCTATCACAAAAATCGACTCAAATCAAACTCCTGTTGCTCATTTGCTGTAGATTCTTTCTTCTTATACCTATCATTATTTAAAATTAACAAAAGTCGCTCGGAATAGTCTACTGCTCCTCGCAACTCATTGCGCAAAATATCAAGCCCTCCATTGGCATACTCCTCAAAAATATAGATGCGTTTTTCCTCAGACTCTTTATCGATAGAAGAGAGAATTTTAGTATCCTTAATCTCAGCGATCGCAATTAATTTAATTACTACCTCATATCCCCTTGAGACAAAAATTTCCAATCCAATCGGACCAGGTTCTCGTTTAGAAATTAATTTCAGGGGCGATCGCTTTTGACGCTTTACTCCTAAAGCAGCTGCAAACACCATCACATCAGCATAAGTCTGAAACGGTCCAGTTTTTCCATCGGAAGCGGTTAGGTCTTTCACCAAAGCCGCCTTATCTTTAGCAACCCTGATTCTGTTTCCAGCCATTCTCTTGGTGTCTAGTTTTAATAAATCTTATGCACAATCCTAATCGCAAAAAGCGTAAAGTGCGGTAATCTATGGATTATACCATATTTCCCCCTGAAAACTCCCTTAGTTAGCAATAAGCAAACATTTTACCAACCATGAAAGCCAGTAAGCCATCAAGACAACGAAACATGAAGAAATGTAAAGGAATAGCCTCTTTAGGGATCCGTGTAGGAATTGTGATAATTTTTGTTTCCTGTTCCCTATTCCCTGTTCCCTGTTCCCTTTGCTATTAGAGATCTATTGATTGATGTTTCATAGATTAACGTAATAATGATGAAGACTTGTAAAAAACTAGTTTATGTGAGTGCGTTCGCAATCCTACTTTTAGTGACTAACGTATCCTGTTCCTCCCCCGATCGATCAGACCCCCCAATGAAAACCAAGGATCGTGCAACGGTAGTCGTGAAAACGATTCAGGAAGCAAACAGTGACATTTCCAAGCAAGATCGAGAAACTAAATATTGCAAAATGGCTTGTTCTGAATTTGTCTTCTACCGTGGCACTAACCAACTATTTTGGAAAGATTTTGCTGGGGATAATCGCCTCAAGGAATTTGGAAATGCCAAAACCAAGATTTGGTTATCGGGGGATATGCATGCCGAGAACTTTGGAGCCTATGAAAATAATCGAGGGGAAATCGTTTACGCACTTGATGACTTTGATGATGCCATTATCGCCGATTACCAATATGATGTCTGGCGCATGGCAGCTAGTTTAGCATTGGTCGGTCGTCAGAATGGTTTATCTGCTGAGGAACAAAACAACGGGATTGATGCCTTCAGTGAGTCCTATCTTGATACTATGGCCTCCTATCGCGGTAATGATCGTGAACTAGAGACTTACTTCACTAAAGACAATACTTATGGGAAGTTGGATGACTTCCTAGAAGGAGTCGAAGCTAGCGAAAGCCGCCAAAAAATGTTGAAAAAATGGACAGAACTGGATGGAAATAAGCGTCGCTTCGATCTATCCAAGGTTAAGTTAGGCAAACCTACTGCTTCCGAGCGACAGGATATTCAGAATGCGATCGCAGATTATAAGAAAACCTTGACAAAAAAGTTTAAATATGATGAGGACTACTTCCGAGTCAAAGATATTGCGCAACGCTTACTGGCTGGCACTGGTTCCTTAGGAATACCCCGCTATTATGTCCTGATTGAGGGTGAGACCTCTTCCCAGAAGGATGACCGGATCTTGGACATTAAATTCCAATCTTCCCCTACTGCCTATGATTACCTAAGTCAGGAGGAACGGGAAAAGTATGATAAAAATTTTAACAATGAGGGTCAACGTCACGCTTTAGCCTATCGAGCCTTAACCAAGCACACCGATAATCACCTGGGCTGGATGAAACTAGGGGATGGGTATTACTCAGTGCGAGAGCGATCGCCATTTAAGGAAACCTTTGATATCACTGAGCTAACTAAAGAGAAACGCTTTGTTAAGCTAGCTGAACAATGGGGTCAAGTGTTGGCAACAGCTCACGCACGAGCTGACAAAGATTTTGATGCCACCTTAGTGCCTTATTCCATAGACAAACAGGTGGATGAGTTGACTGACGGTCGCCACAAGGAGTTTCGGCAATTGGTAAGGGAAGTGGCTTTGACTTATGCTGATCAAGTTAAGAAAGACTATGGTTACTTTCTCGAAAAGCTCAAACCCAATAGCTGCTCTAGCGGTTGTGACTAATCGTTTTAGTTCAATTGGCTTTGGTAGAATGTAATCCGTTGAGATGGCACAGGGGAAAGGTTGAAAACATCTAACCTCTAACTTAGAAACAAAACTAACTTAGAAACAAAACAGCTAAATACCTTAGATTTAATGACATGAACGGTAACAGAGACGGTTTTTTAAGCGGGCTTCAAATTTTGGTGTTTTTTATCTTAGCCCTTGCCTTGCTGGGATACGACATCCAATTCAGCTTACTATTTGGTGGCATTGCCGCTTTAGCCGGTGGTTTGATAGTTGACTGGTGGCAGCACCCAGACAAACCTAGGGACTTACAACCCGAGCAGGCAGAGTATACCGAGGAAGATTCTTCTGACTTAACTGGCATCCGTTTAGCTGTACAGCAACGACAAGCTAGAGAAAAGAACCGCTCAGAAGGGTCACTCAATCCTATTAGTAGATTTTTTAGACGATGAGCAAGAGGAATTAATTATTGCTCATTGGTCACAGGTAAATACCAAGATATTTAAGCTAGGGCTAATCTAGAAGAACTTGCTTTGGATTGAGTACTTTCTGACTTAGAACTAAAATCTAAAATGTTTTTATTTCTCTCAAAGCTATTGCCACTCTTTCTGTACCCCTTGGGCCTGGCTTGTGTGCTACTGGTAGTAGCTTTGGTAATGTCCTGGCGCAACCCTCGCTGGGTACCGATACCCGTGGCTTTGGCATTAATTGTGTTGTTGGTCTCAAGTAATACTTGGGTGACTAACAGCTTAATACGCTCTCTGGAGTGGCAATATCTTCCTACCTCAGAATTACCTGAGGCTGATGTGATCGTAATCTTAGGGGGAGCGACCAAACCGCCTTTTCCACCACGACCTACTCCAGAAGTGGATGAAGCAGGCGATCGCGTTCTGTATGGTGCTCAGCTATACCGTGAAGGGAAAGCTCCCTGGGTGATTCCTGCTGGTGGTCGGATTGTTTGGGGTTCCAGTAGTAATAACTCTAGCCAACGACTTTCTTCCCAGACTGGTCAATCCTCACAACAGTTGGCCTCTGAATCAGAAGACATGGCACAGATTCTAGAAGACCTTGGTGTTCCGAGAACCGCTATTATACAAGAGTCTAGGTCTTTAAACACTCACCAAAATGCGGTCAATGTGCGCAAAATCTTGGATCAGCGGGATTTGCGCAAGGTATTATTGGTAACTTCGGCCATCCATATGCCTCGTTCTGTCCTAGTGTTCCGGCGTCAGGGTATTGATGTGATCCCAGCACCCACAGATTTTCTAGTGTCCCAACATGAACTGGATGAACCTAGCAGCAGTAGTCAAGCTGCTTTGCTACATTCTCTTCCAAATGCTGATCAATTGTCTAGGATTACCCGTGCTATCAAGGAATACATTGGAATAGTAGCTTATCGCATTCGCGGTTGGGTATGACAAGGTGGTTGGGTATGACAAGATTATTATTGTTGCTGAAATATTATCCTTGATTATTTTCCTAGTTACCATGCCAGAAGAATTCCAACGGATTGTCCCAGCACCACCACCAGCAGCTGATATGTTTGCCACTTACCAGCTAGCTTATGAGTTTAGCCAAGAAGTAGAACATCGACAAGAATTTGAAGACTATTGTCAGTGGTATTATTTGACAGCACAACGCCATCGAGAGGAATTAGAAAAAATGCGCGGTGATATCAACCTTTTTGGTTGGTTCAGTCGCCGCAAGTCCTAGATTAGAATAAAAGATGGTTTAAAAAATTCAATTCAACACGGATAGTAATAGATATCAATAGATATAATATATATACAGTAATGATCTAACTTTATCCTATCCGTGCCTACCTGTTTAAAAATCCCTGTGATGGTGATTATAATTGACTTTTATAGTATTAGTTAATAATATAACCGCCTACGATAGAATTTCTAGTTCATCTTCACGGAAGTGAACTTTTTTAAATTTTTTGTCAAACTTGACTTGTATTGGTAAATTGGCGCTGACTGGCCTACCTTGCCATTCATAAATTATTCCAGTAACTTCCCCTTCGAGACCTTTAATATCAAAAGGTTTATTCCTGTGTTCGGGATGAGTATATACCACAACTGATTCTTTGACTCGGACGCGATCGCCAACTTTCATATAAGTAACTCTAACTATTATACGGACATCCCTTACCTAAGCTAGGGTTTGCTCAGGGAACCTTCTTATTGTCTCACAGAGTGGGTTATTTACATTGAGCACAGTTGTGAGCATAAACAAAATTTAGGTTTAATGGCATTAGTTCCCTGGTCTGATGCGGATGATTCTTGGTTAAAATTCTAAGAATAGATTATAATAGGAAGTTTTTTCACCCTTAGTTTCACCCTTAGTTATCTAGGAGCTCCTGCTCGGTAGGTGAAGACTCTGGTAGATTTGGATCCGGTGATGGGAAAAAGCGATCGCGCATTTTCTGGAAGCCCTCAGGAGCTAGTATCCATTGGGTAGCCAGTAAAATAGCACCAGCCCCAACAAGTATACCGACTACCCCCAGCAGCCCAAACAAGGCTCTAATCCAATCCCGGTATGAGCGGGTGGGTTCGGGTTTATTGTCATTGGTTGTAGTAATTTCCGCTGGTACTGATGGAGTCAGAGCGGTTTGCTGCTCCATATTAACCACCTGTAGTTCTTTGGAGCTAGAGATGTCTCCCAAATTTAGCACTGTCGGATATTGGGGAGAGACAGCACAGTGTGTTATGACTACCGAAATGTCATCTTGACCATTATGTTTAAAGGCCAGGTCAATTAAAGACTCAACCGCCGATTCGAGGGAAATTCGGTGGCTATTGACTTTTTCCGGTAAATCTCGACCAAATTTTTCAATCAAGTTGTTGTTGCTCAAGCCATCGGAACACAGCAGCAGCAAACCATCTTCTTCCACAATAAAGCGTCGCACAGTGGGACGAAGCAATTCAGCCTCCTTTGTCCCTAAGGCTTGAGTGAGTGCTTGTGCATCAGTACGCTGCAAGGCTTGTCGATAAATACTACGACCAAGCCTGACCTCCCGAGTAGCTACATCATCATCCACAGTTAGCTGCTGGCAATAGTCAGGAGTAAGCCAGTAAGCACGACTATCTCCTACACTAGCGATATAGATTTCGTGACCATTGGTTTTACCTTCTGGTGTATTGACCATTTGGGGAAGTTGTAGCGCTAGAGTTAAGGTAGTAGCCATGCGACGCCGGGATTCTCGTTCTTGTTGATCGTTACGAGAAGAAATCATGTTATTGGCAACCCGGATAATTGCTGATAGATTCTCGGTTACGAGTTCTGGTGTCATCAGCTCCGGATCTTCGTTCAATTCAGCCAGTAATGCCCGAACCTGTAATTTAATCGACTGTAGTGCTAACTGACTAGCAATTTCCCCCCCTTCGTGACCACCAATACCATCACAAATAATCGACAGGTGGGGAATCAAGGAGTCTTGGGATTGCTCTGGGTCTTTAATCAAGTCAGCCTTAGTAGGATAGCAACTGTCTTCATTGTGGCTGTGACTTGAACCAGTTGCCGTGATACCAGCAATTTGTAAGCGTAACGGCTGCTGAGCAGCTTGCTCAAGTAATAGGTGGTTAAGTTGGGATGCGATCGCACTTAAGGAGGGGTTTTCAGTTTGCAGGTGTTGGGCAATAGCTTGTAGCTGATCCGCCACAGACACTGAGGCTTTGCGACACCAAGCTTCCCAGCACTCTCCTAGCTGTTTAAGACTAGCATCCACAGAGGGTTCACTCACAGAAGTCGCTTCGGCAGGAGAGTCTCGGGAAACCAATGTATCAAATCCCCTATCCTCTAGACCATTAGACGGTACAACTGGTGATAGACTCGTATCAGCCATGGTATCCCGATATAATTCCCGTAGTCGCAGCCGCCACCCTTCAACTCGCAAATTAGTTGGCACTAAAAGGCTAGAAGCCACACCCAATTCTGACAAGGGTATCCATAATTCCCAAATTTGCCAAAGCCAATAGACTTGACGCACTGCAGTAGCAGATGTCCACATCGACTCCATTGAGGGATATAAGTTGCCATTGGCATCAATCGGGGCATTTTCTAGCAAAATGACTACATCTTGACCAGGTGTAGACAGAAAATTCCGTTGCTGTGGCAACTGGCATATCCCATAAACCTCTGGCACATGGAGGCACTGGGAATACAAGCGTAGGTAAGGAAGGATATGGCCGTTGAGTTGTTCAGGAAAATCCGGTGGCAGTTCTGGCTGCATATCCTGCCAAATTTGCGGGGCAACTACCTGGTAGCGGTCTGCCACTTGTTCTCCAACTGGTAGCTCTACGGCAGCAGAACCCACTGCCCAAAGATAACGATCCACGGCTAATACCTATGAAGTTAATTTACGGCTATACGGTCAAATTCTAGACGGCTGAGATAAATTAGAAAAAGGAGTGTTTGAGCTTTTAAACATTTTCTCTCAAAGTTGTCTAGTAGATTCAAGAAAATTAACATAACTCAGCAACGAGCGATCTTTGTCTGAGGTTAGACAAAATAAAGTAGAGTTACCTGCAACTACTTACCCGATACCCTGTATATTATGAGCCGATGGTAAGTTCCTCGATGCTTTGGCTAATTGCCGGGTCAATGCTGTGCTTAGTCGAGCTGTTTGTGCCAACAGCATTTGTTGCTTTCATGATGGGCATCAGTGCTTTGGTGGTAGGATTTTTGATATCGATTTTGCCCATATCTTATACCCTACAAGTGGGGTTATGGTTGCTGCTTTCCACTGCCTCAGTCTTTTTATCCCGTCGCCTGATGCCTCCTGCTAGAGTGGGAAAAAATTTGGATGCGATGGAAGCTCAAACCTTGACAGAAATTCTGCCAGGGGAAACTGGACGGGTACTCTATGAAGGCAACTCATGGCGTGCCCGTTGTGAAGACTATGCAGATGCGATCGCATCCAACCAAAAAGTCTACGTAGTGCGCAGGGAAGGCACTACCCTGATTGTTGTGCCTCATCACCTATTGCACGACTGAAGCTGATCGACCATGGGTGCTCTGCCAGCTTCAGGGGATAGTGATGGGTTAATAGGGTGATGGAGTAATAGAGTCAACGTTAGATCTATTACCCCCCTAGTTACTAGTTGTTGGGAGTCTCCCTGCTCACCCAGTCCAGTATTTTTTGAGAAAAGATACGTGGAACAGTCAGGTTGGACAGAGGGTCATAAAGTCAGCTTCAAGCACTTGAGAATCAGACTAAATTAGTCTAAATAAGTTTTCTGCCCTCCCCCACCCATCCGCTCCTCTTCTAACAACAAATTTGTAAAACACTACCCGAAAGGGAGGAAAGAGCGTGTCACAGTGGTTTTTGCTTGTCTTTTTGGCTTTGGGCGGTTCAAGTCTTCTCGGTTCCGTCAAGATTATTAATCAAGGAAACCAAGCCTTAGTGGAACGATTAGGAAAATATAGTGGCAAAAAACTCGAACCTGGGCTCAACTTTGTCATTCCCGTGATTGAGCGAGTGGTTTACCAGCAAACCATTCGGGAAAAAGTCCTTGATGTGCCACCTCAGCCTTGTATCACCTCCGACAATGTTTCCATTACCGTTGACGCTGTGGTTTACTGGCGGATCATGGATATGGAGAAAGCCTACTATAAGGTTGAAGACCTGCGCTCCGCCATGCAGAACTTGGTGCTAACCCAGATTCGAGCTGAAATGGGGAAACTGGAACTGGATCAAACCTTTACCGCTCGCTCTCAAATCAATGAAACCCTACTGCGGGAATTAGACATTTCCACTGATCCTTGGGGAGTTAAAGTCACGCGGGTTGAACTGCGGGATATTGTGCCGTCTCAGGCAGTGCAGGAATCAATGGAGTTACAGATGTCCGCAGAACGCCATAAGCGGGCAAAAATTCTGACCTCTGAAGGGGAACGAGAATCTGCGGTTAACACTGCCAGAGGTAAAGCCGAGGCACTAGAGTTAGATGCTGGAGCCCGTAAAAAAGCTGCGATTATGGACGCTGAAGCGCAACAACAGGCAATCGTTCTCAAAGCGCAGGCAGAACGACAGCAGCAGGTTCTCAAGGCACAAGCCACTGCTGAGGCTCTGAAAATTGTGGCTAAGACTCTTAATAATGACCCCAATGCTCGTGATGCCCTCCAGTTTTTACTGGCTCAGAATTATATCGATATGGGTATGCAAGTTGGCACTAGCGAGAGTAGTAAAGTTATGTTTATGGATCCTCGCAGCATTCCGGCAACCATTGAAGGCATGCGTTCGATTGTCGGTGATGGAGACCAGGTTAACCCCAATTCCCTAGGTATGAATGTAAATCAAAGGGGGAGTTGATAGTAAATCACCCATACCTAGACGGGTATCCCCGTTTAGGTATGTTTTATGTCTAAGCTTAAAAAAACTTTTAGGCAGAGGAGCGCCACTCCCGATGGCAGAGTTGCAAGCTCCTCGATTTTTTCTATGGTAAAATTAGGGTGATTGACAGTAATGGAAAATTAAGGAATATTCTTGCTTACCATTACCCCGCCAGACCTAAACAATGTAACTCTTGATTGGTTTTGCCACCACCACACTAATCGATACTATGACCGTTGAATGGTGAAAGTAAAAACAGAGTAAATCCACAGCTCTTAATACAGCCAAGGGATATAGGAGTCTGTTGACAGCGATTCTAGCCAACGCAGTTTTAACTGGTTGGCGCTGGTATAACTACAGGACACCTAAATCCCTTGAGAAAGTTCCTTGGAACAGAACATCTCACGAGATTCTTGCTTAACATAACCATTCATCACAGCTAGCTGTAGCTTCATGAAGGCATTTAAGTCTTCCAGTGGATATTTTCTGGTTAAAAGCTGCCGTAGCTTATCCTCTTCTGTCACACTCAAATAGCCAGTTTTGAGTGCTTTTTGTACAACTTCCCTGATATTAGCCATAACACAAGCACCTATTAAAATAAGAATGTACCTTCGAGGCTGAAAGTCTAGCAAAAGCCAATTTGGACTATGCCTCTAAAGTACTTATCACCCTTTTTTAAGCTTTTGATTATTTAGATGACACTGAATCCCTGTTCAATGTTCCATTGAAAATTGTACATTGTACTGGGATCGTGTCTTTGGCTAGCTAAGCCGCTAAGCGAGCATCACCAAGCGTCTGTTAGCATGGCTGTTGTAGGTGATTACGGTATTATCTCATTCTGACTCTTGAGATTCTGTAGCATTGGTTACAGAACACTGTTCACATAATCCGAAAAATTCCAAGGTATGGTAAAAAATCGTGAATTGATAAGAATCTTGCAACTTATTCTGTAATTGAGGTATGGGACATTCTTCAATAGGAATAGACATGTCACAATTGAGACAAGTGAGGTGATGTTGATCATTTTGTACACCACTGTAGAGGGATTCTCCACTACCAAGAGTCCGGACTTGCACCATTCCTTCTAGTTTTAAAGCATCCAAAGCGCGGTAAACTGTAGCTAAACCCATAGATTGCTTACGTTTGCGCAGCTCGACATAAAGATCTTGGGCCGACATAGCCCGATTCAAGCTTGTGAGCAGTTTCAGAATTCGCTCTTGGGAGCGGGTGCGTTGGCCTTTCATTAATCTTTTTTTAATATCCTATAATTTTTTTGATGTTAATGGTGCTTGTTGGTTCAAACTGTAAAGAAGGATGAATGATAAACGGATCATCAGCAACAATGAGCGCGGCTGTGCCCAAATCCCTGGATTAGGCTATTGATAGTTACGCGCTGTGGCAGCTGAAAAAAATACTAGTTGCTCAGTAACCTATAAGTCACCTAATTGATAGACTTGTTTAATCCTTGATCGTTCATCCTTGATATTATATCCATTATCATTATATAGTGAAAGGGGAGAGTTGTGATTAACAAATATCAGGCTTCTATTTATGTTACACTTAGAAACTCTGTATTGGATCCAGCCGGTGTAGCTGTTGAGTCAGGACTGAAGCAGCTAGGCTATGAGAGTATAGAACAGGTGCGTATTGGTAAATATATCGAACTGACGCTGAGTGCTGCTAATGAAGATATGGCGCGAGAGCAATTGAATCAGATCTGTGACCAGCTCTTAGCCAACCCAGTTATTGAAAATTATCGCTTTGAATTGGTTGAGATTTCAGCACAACTAGGAGTGGAAGCATGAAATTTGGGGTGGTGGTCTTTCCTGGGTCAAACTGCGATCGTGATTTGGCCTATGTTACAACTAGCTTACTCCAATGTCCAACCAGGATGGTTTGGCATCAGGAAACCGATATTTCTGACTTAGATGTGGTGGTACTCCCAGGGGGCTTTAGCTATGGGGATTACCTTCGCTGTGGCGCAATTGCCCGGTTTTCTCCAGTCATGCCAATGGTGGTAGACCATGCTAAACAGGGTAAATTTGTCCTAGGCATTTGTAATGGTTTCCAGATGCTGACCGAAATGGGGCTGTTACCAGGGGCATTAGTCAGAAATCGCGACTTACATTTTATTTGCGATCGCGTTCCAGTTAAAGTAGAGCGCACTGATTTATATTGGACTACAGCTTATCACCCAGGAGAAATTATAAATCTACCTATTGCCCATGGTGAAGGGCGCTACTACGCTGATGCTGACACTCTCAAAGCTCTCGAAGATAATGATCAGGTATTGTTTCGTTACGCTACTGTTTCAGGAGAGATAGAGACAACCGGTAATCCCAATGGTTCCCTAAATAACATTGCCGGAATTTGTGATACCACTGGCAAAATTTTAGGTATGATGCCCCATCCAGAACGAGCAGCTGATCCGATGTTAGGCAATATCGATGGGATGAGATTGTTTCAGAGTTTGTTAAAGACTTTTAACAATTGCTAGTGTTTTCGATACCACTAATTACCGATAACCGCGACTGCTACATGGGTTCCCTAAACCTTATCTGTCTGCAACAGATTGCAATTATACGGGATCTGGTTGACTGATAAATATTGCCATAAACTGAAGTTTATAATTTTTCAAATTATTGGCTGTCAAGGCTGGAAAGGGTATTTTAAAAAGTAAAAGGAAGCAGAGATTAGCCCTTAACTGGACGACGAGTATTTGTTAAAGTTTATCGTTATAATTAGTAAAATAAAGAATTCCAAATCGAAAATCGAAAATTCGATAAGATAAGAAGATGCCTGAAACTCGCTTTAAAATTGAATGGCCTGATGGTGAACAAGAACTTTGCTATTCCCCTTCTCTAGTGGTCAAGAAATATTTTAATGCTGAGCAAGACTATTCCCTTTCGGAATTTGTGGCACTGTCTCGGACTGCGCTTAACGATGGTAGTGATCGCGTCAAAGCTCAATTTGGTTTCTCTTGTAGCAAAGCACTAGGACAACTGAAGATAATAGAAGACAAAGCGAAGAAGTATAGTAATCTATCTGATCCAAAAGTGCGATTACTCAAATTTATCGATGTCCAACCCACAGAATAATTCAATAAAAATTGATGCAAGCCACTTCTCCTCCAGACTCCACTACTATCCTCGCTGGCTTCCATGCTCTTTCCGATCCCCTTCGCCTGGCAGTGATTGAGCTACTGCGATCGCAAGAATTGTGTGTGTGTGATTTATGCGATCGCTTAAATGTCCAGCAATCAAAACTATCATTTCACCTGAAAACCCTTAAACAAGCTGGTCTGATTCGCCCCCGTCAACAGGGACGGTGGATGTACTACAGCCTGAATTTGCCCCAGTTTGTGGTTTTAGAGCAATATTTGGCAGAATTTCGTCGCACAGCTGTGATGGTACCTACCCGTAGTTGTTGCTCAGATTAGTTTAGGGTCTAAATTGAATGGCTCTAGGGCTCTGATCAGTTTGACCTGGTGGTGCGTTACGGGGCGGGCTATCCTAACGCTGGCCACGAGACGGAAAATCAGTGCAAGCCCTTCCCTAACGCACCCTACCCCACTGCTGTTGCCTGTTGCCTGTTGCCTGTTGCCTTGCGCGTAGCGCTATACCATTAGCCAATTCAGCCGATGGCTTAACTATTCTTTAAGCAATAAATCAATTTTTTTTGATATATTAGAATCAACTAATTAGTAAAACAGGAGGGATATTCATGGCTACTCTCAAAACTCATGTCTCCCTAAATGTCACTAACCTTCACAAATCTGTGACATTTTACCACGCCATGTTTGGTGTGTCTCCAGTTAAATACAAAGCGGACTACGCCAAATTTGATTTGGCAAATCCGCCCCTCAATCTCACCCTAGAACTAAACCCCAACATCATGCACTCTGGTGGGACATTATCTCATCTAGGTGTACAGGTTGAAACGACAGAAGACGTACAAGCTCAGATCAAGCGTTTTCAAGCTGCAGGACTAGAGGTGTTAGAAGAAAAGAACACTCACTGTTGCTATGCTATCCAGGATAAAGTTTGGGTAAGTGACCCAGATGGTAACCGCTGGGAAGTATTTGTGGTGAACGTCGAAGATACTGCACCCGACTTGAATCTGAAGATTACCGACAATTCTCAGCAGGAATCCAATACTGTTACATCTTCCTGCTGTGGATAAATTAGATCACCATTAAATGAGAATCCGCAAACTGATACCCAAACAAACTCTCTGGCCATTAATATCCCATTGCTGGCGAGAGGCAGTAACTGAGGGCATGGCTACATTTATCTTAGTCTTTTTTGGCACTGGTGCTGTCATGGTTAATCACATCACTAGTGGAGCCTTAACTCATCTGGGCGTCAGTTTTGTGTTTGGAGCAGTGGTCGCTGCTTTAATCTATGCCACAGGACATATTAGCGATGCCCATATTAACCCAGCTGTGACTCTTGCTTTTTGGGCTAGTGGCTTTTTTCCCGCTCGCAAGGTGTTACCTTATATCCTGGCTCAATGCATTGGTGCGATCGCTGCTTCAACATTACTGTTGTTGACACTGGGGTATGTTGCTGATCTTGGCGCAACTCTGCCTCTACAAGGGAACTGGTTTCAATCCTTAGTGCTGGAAGTAGTACTCACCTTTATCTTAATGTTTGTGATCTTAGGCTCTGGTCTCGACCGCCGTGCTCCCATTGGCTTTGCTGGTTTGGCTATTGGCTTAACCGTAGCATTAGAAGCAGCTTGCTTCGGACCAATTACCGGTGCCAGCATGAATCCAGCCCGTTCATTGGGGCCAGCCCTAGTAGCTGGGATTTGGCAACATCAATGGATTTATTGGGTTGCCCCAATTGTAGGAGCGCAATTAGCCGTGATTGCCTATCGGCAACTTTCCCATGGATTTCGGGATATTCAGTAAAAGCATAGCTAAGCTAAAACGCATTTAAAATGGGTTTTAGCAAGGCAATAGGCAATAGGCAATAGGCAATAGGCAATAGGCAATAGGCAATAGGCA